>JAFAFZ010000232.1 GCA_023423215.1 Actinomycetes bacterium | reverse complement strand
CCGGCTGCGCACCGCCCTGCGACCCGGCGACGTGCTCGCCCGTCTGGGCGGGGACGAGTTCACCGTGCTGATGTCCGACGTCGACGAGGCCGGCGCGCTGGCCGTCGCCGACCGGCTGCAGTCCTCGCTGCAGGTCCCGGTCGTCGTCGACGGCCGCGAGTTACTGATGTCCGCGTCGATCGGCGTGGTCGTCACCGACGTCGCCGAGGACTCGAACGACCTGCTGCGCTGGGCGGACGCCGCGATGTACCGGGCCAAGGACATGGGCCGGAACCGGATCGCGATGTTCGACGACGAGCTGCGCGCCGAGGTCACCGAACGCCTGGAGCGCGACCAGATGCTGCGCACGGCGCTGGACCGCGACGAGCTCGAGGTCTGGTACCAGCCCGAGGTGCACCTCGCGACGGGCGCCGTCATCGGCGCCGAGGCGCTCGTGCGCTGGCAGCACCCGACCCGTGGCCGGCTCGCGGCCGGGGACTTCGTGCCGCTGGCCGAGGAGAACGGGATGATCATCCCGATCGGCCACTGGGTCATGGCCACGGCGTGCTCGCAGGCGACGCGCTGGCTGGAGCAGGGCGTCGTCGACGACGACTTCATGCTGCGGGTCAACCTGTCGGCCCGCCAGCTCGAGCTGCCGACGCTGGTCGCCGAGGTCGCCGCCCTGCTGGACCAGAGCGGCCTGCCACCGCACCAGCTCTGCCTCGAGATCACCGAGACGGCGCTCATGCGCGACGTCGACATGGCGCTGCGGGTGCTCACCGAGCTGCACGAGGTCGGCGTCTGCCTCGCCGTCGACGACTTCGGCACGGGGTACAGCTCGCTCAGCTTCCTGAAGCGCTTCCCGCTGGACGTGCTGAAGATCGACCGCTCGTTCGTCGACGGCCTGCCCGACGACCACGACGACGTCGCGATCGTGTCGACGATCCTGCAGCTGGCGTCTTCGCTCGGGCTCTCGACCACGGCCGAGGGGGTCGAGACCGAGGAGCAGCACCGAGCGCTCGTCGAGCTCGGCTGCCCCACCGCCCAGGGCTACCTGTTCGCCCGACCGCTCACGAGCACCGACTTCGAGCGCATGGTCGCGGGCACCGACGACCGGGTGCTCGTCGCCTCGTCGTCCGCGTCAGAGCTCGTCGAGTGAGCGCCGGTCCTCGACGCGCGGCTGACGGCCGGTGCGCAGCGGGGACAGCTCGGCGTCGACGACCAGCAGGCGCTCACGGCTGACCACCTGGTCGAGCACGCGTGGACCGGCGCCGCGGGGCCGGGCGGTCGCGACGTCGTCGAGCGACGCCTCGAGCGCACCCCACGTCGGCCAGTCCGGCACGGCCCACAATGCGACGACCTCGTCGTCCGCGCCGAGCGCCGTGCGGAAGAGCCCGACCTCGGAGAGCCCGCGCCCTGCTGCGCCGTAGCCGTCCTCGGCTCCGTCCCGGAGCAGCTCGCACAGCTCCCTCGCGCCGCCGGGGCGCGTGCGCAACGTCTCGTGCACGTACGCGACGGCGCCGGTGCCGCCCTGCGCGCACCAGTCCTCGACGCCGGGCGACCCGTCGTGCGCGAGGAGCAGCCGGTCGGTGCCGCCGGTGCGGAACGCCGCAGCACGCTCCCACCACTCGGCGAGCATCGGGTCCCGGTGCTGCGGGCCGACCAGCTCGACCGAGAAGTTGTGCGCCACGTCGTCCCAGGAGTCGTACTCCCACAGGTTCAGCACCTGCGGCCAGCGTCCGGTCGACCCGACGACCGAGAACACGCCGAAGCACCGCTGGCGCCGCAGCGGACCGGCCTCGGGGCACCAGTTCGCGGTCATGTGGTGCTGGTAGCGGGCCCGTTCGGTGCCGATCACGTCGACGAGCTCGTGGATGTAGACGCGCGACATCGCCGCAGCGTACGGCCACCCGACGCGAGGTTCGGCCCGAGCCGCGCTTGACATCTCGGGTGGATGGAACAGAATCCGTACTTGTGTCCCACACCGCCGAGACCACGCCGCCCGAGACCACGCCTCCCGAGACCGATCTGCTGTGGCGCTGGGCGACCGACTGGCGGCTCGGGCTCAGCGGGCTGAGCAACGGCATCCTCCAGCTCATGCACCCCGGCCTGGGGGCCGGCGTCGCGGAGCACTCCGACTTCTTCGACGAGCCGTGGGCGCGCATCATGCGCAGCGTCGGTCCGATCGTCGCCTCGATCCGCGACGACGACACCGCCCGAGCGATCCGCCAGATGCACCGCCACGTCGGCGGCACCGATCCGCAGGGCCGGCGCTACCACGCGCTCTCGCCCGAGACGTTCTGGTGGGCCCACATCACGCTGTACCGCGCGGTCGAGCAGGCGGCCCGCCGCTACTCCGCCGGCGGGCTGAGCGAGGCGGAGCGCGAGCGCATGTACGCCCAGGGCCTCACCTGGTACCGGCGCTACGGCGTCAGCGACCGCGGCGTCCCCACGACCCGCGCCGGGTACACCGCCCGCTTCCGAGAGATCTGCACCGAGGAGCTCGAGCTCACCCCGGCGGCCGAGCGGGCGGTCGACATGGCGCTGCACGGCCGAGTGGAGGGGCTGCCCGGCGTGCCGTCGCTCCTGGCGCTGCCGGTCGAGCTCGCGTCGACCCCCGCAGCGCGGCTCACCTCGATCGGCGGGCTCCCGGCGGTCGTGCGACGCCGCTTCGGCATCCCCTGGTCGGTCGCGGACGACCTGCAGTACCGGGCGCTCGGCGTCGCAGCCCGAGAGGGCTCGCGGCTGATGCCCGACCCCGTGCGCCACGTCTCGATGCGACGCCTGGCAGCCCGGTCGCGGCTGCAGCCCACGCCGCGCCCGACGGCGGCCTGAGGTG
>JAFAFZ010000218.1 GCA_023423215.1 Actinomycetes bacterium | reverse complement strand
CGGGGCGAGCGGATCACCGCCAGGTGCGACAGCGAGACGCCGGCCTCGGCCGCGGCGGCCCAGCCGAGCTCGGGCAGCCCGACGCACGCCGCCCACGACCCCGCCTGCGTGGGACCGGCGGCCAGGGCGAGGGCCATCGAGGTCGCGCCGACCTCACCGGTCACCTGGAGCGTCGACCCCCGGCGCAGCCCCCGACCGGGCAGCAGCTCCTGCAGGGCGGGCAGCACCGGGAGCACCCGCTGCTCGGCCAGGGCGACCGGTCGGGTGCGGTCCACCAGGGTGCGCAGCCGGGCGACCGCGTCGGCACGGTCCTCGGGAAGGTCGGGCACCGCCCGGATGGCCGGCCCCGCGGGCGCGCCCTGGGGCACGTCGCCGTCGATGAGTTCGAAGTGCCCAGCTGCACCCACCCCGCCAGTATCGAACACCTGTTCGATCGACGGCAAGGAGGTGGGTGAGATCGTTCGGGCGGCCGTCACCGCCCGGGGGCGTCAGTCCTCTTCGACGTAGCCGAAGTCGGCCGGGGTCGGGACCGGCACACCCGGCGTGTAGTAGGTGTGCAGCGACCCGATGATGTCCGCCAGGCCCTCGCTGGTGGCGCCCTTCTCCAGGTTCACCGTGATGACGTTGGAGTTGATGTGGATGCCCTCGATGCCGCCGCGGGCGAAGAGCCGCCGGGCGAGCTCGTCCGGGGGACGGTCGCCCTCGACGACCTGGCCCGCCAGGTAGCGCTCGTGGCCCATGCCCGTCAGCGTGCGGTTGATCTCGAATCGGACCACACCACCCCGGCTGGAGGGCTTCTCGATGACGGTGACCGGCTGTCCCATAGTGGCGCCGATCGTACCCCTCCGCCCCGAGTGCACCCCACCCGGCGGACGCAGCGGTCACCACGCGGCCATCGACGCGGGCACCATGGTCGGGTGCACGACGACACCGGGGCGACCCCGGGCGACCCGGAGACCCACCAGGTCACGATGTTCCAGGCCGTCGGCGGGCAGCCGTTCTTCGACCGGCTCGTCGACCGCTTCTACGACCAGGTGGCCGAGGACCCGGTCCTGCTGCCCCTCTACCCCGACCGGGACGACCTCGGCCCGGCCCGCCGACGGCTGGCGATGTTCCTCGCCCAGTACTGGGGCGGACCGACGACCTACTCGGACGAGCGTGGCCACCCCCGGCTGCGCATGCGCCACGTGCCCTTCGTGATCGGCGACGCCGAACGGGCCCACTGGCTCGACGCGATGCTCCGGGCGCTCGAGGCGACGCTGCCCGGGACCCCGCTCGACGAGGACCTGCGCGCCGTCGTCGACGAGCGCATGCGCGAGTACTTCACGCTGTCCGCGCAGCACCTCGTCAACGCCGACGGCTGACGCGGCACCGCCACGCGACCCGCCCTCCAGGGTTCTGCCGCTGCTGCCGATCGGGAAGGATGGACCCCATGTCGCGCCGCACCGAGACCACCGGACGCCCGAGCCCACGCGCACAGCGGGGCGTCCGCAGGGTGGTGACCGTCCTCGTCGCGGCCCTCGCCGTCGGGCTGCTCGGCGCGTGCACGCCCGAGCAGTACCAGCAGTGGTGGATCGAGCAGGGCCACGACCCGCTGCCCGAGCCGGAGCTGTCCCGAGCCGCCCGCGCCGCGACCGCCTACTGGGACGAGGTCGCCCGTCAGCAGCGCTTCCACTACGCCGTGCACGACATCACCGCCGACCTGGCGGCGCGCATGACGCCCACGAGCTGGCGGCCGGGCTGCCCGGTCCCGCTCGAGCAGCTGCGCTACGTCGAGGTCAGCTACATGCGCTTCGACGGCACCGAGCAGCGTGGCGAGCTCGTCCTGCACCAGGACGTCGCCTACTACCTCAAGGGCGTCTTCCAGACGCTGTGGAACGAGGACTTCCGCTTCGAGCGCATGCAGCTGATCGACGACTTCGGCGGTGACGACGACGCGTCCATGGCGGCGAACAACACCTCGGCGTTCAACTGCCGTGCGGTCGCCGGCACCTCGACGTGGTCGCAGCACTCCTACGGCACCGCCATCGACGTCAACCCGGTGCAGAACCCCTACGTCAGCGGCAGCCAGGTCGACCCGCCCGCCGGCGCCGACTACTTGGATCGCGGGGACGTGCGGCCCGGGATGATGGTGGCCGGCGGCGTCGGCGTGAACGTGTTCCGCTTCGTCGGCTGGGGCTGGGGCGGTGACTGGTCGTCCGCGAAGGACTACCAGCACGTCTCGCTGCGCGGCACCTGACGCCCGCGCCGCTCCTGGTCCCCCGCCATCCGGACCCAGGGGCGGTCGATCTGACGACCCGTCAGACATCGGTGCGGCGGACTCGGTACTGTTCGACACATGTCACAGGAGCGAACGCTGCGGACCGTCGTGTGGGGCACGGGCAACGTCGGACGTGCGGCCATCCGCGCGGTCGACGCCCACCCCGGCCTCGAGCTGTCGGACGTCATCGTCCACAGCGAGGCCAAGGTCGGCCGTGACGCCGGGGACCTGGGCGACCTCGGCCACCCGATCGGCGTCCTCGCCACGAACGACGTCGACGCGGTGCTCGCGTCGCGTCCCGACGCCCTCGTGTACGCGGCCTCCGGCGACGTCCGACCCGACGACGCGGTCGCCGACATCCGCCGTGCGCTCGCCGCCGGCGCCGTGGTCGTCACGCCGTCGGTGTACCCGCTCTACGACCCGCGCAACGCGCCGGCCGAGCTGACCGAGCCGCTGCTCGACGCGGCGAAGTCGGGCGGCGGCGCCCTGTTCGTCTCGGGCATCGACCCGGGTTGGGGCAACGACATCCTGCCGATCCTGGTCACCGGCCTGGCCGGCACGATCGACCAGATCCGCTGCCAGGAGATCTTCGACTACACGACCTACGACCAGCCCGACTCGGTGCGCTACCTGATCGGCATGGGCGAGCCGATGGACTACCAGCCGCCGATGGTCGCATCCACCCTCCCGACGATGGTCTGGGGCGGGCAGGTCCGCATGATCGCCCGGGCGCTCGGCGTCGTGCTCGACGACATCCGCGAGACCCTCCAACGGCGCGAGCTCGACGAGACGATCACGAACTCGATGGGCGAGTTCGTCGCGGGCTCGCAGGGCGGCCTGCGCTTCGAGATCCAGGGCATCGTCGACGGC
>JAFAFZ010000209.1 GCA_023423215.1 Actinomycetes bacterium | reverse complement strand
CGGCGAGCGCGTCCGGTTCGGTCAGCAGCCCCAGCACGAGGTGCGCCGGCGTGACCCGCTCGTTGCCCGCGGCGACCGCCGCGTCGTGGGCGGCCGCCAGGGTGTTGCGCGCCCGCTGCGTGAACCGCGAGAAGCCGTCCTCGGCCGACATCGCGGACGCCGCGTCGGGCACCTTCGGCGCACTGCGCTGCTGGGCAGCCTGCTTGGTCACGCCCATGCACCGACCGATCTCGGTCCACGAGGCACCCGATCGGCGGGCCTGGTCGACGAAGTGGCCGATGAGGTGGTCCGAGACCTCGCCCAGGTGCTCGCTGACGAGCACCGCGTCGGTCAGCTGGTCGAGCGGTTCGGTGTGCACCTCCTTGATGGTGGTGATGAGCTCGTCCAGGCGGACGGTGTGGGTGAGCGGTCGAGGCGTCGTCATGCGTCAATCATGGATTGACGCGAGGAGGACGTCAAGTAGAAGTTGACGGCAGCTCCGTCACGTGGCGTTCACCGCGAGCTCGGACATGCGTCCGGCCAGGCGGACGTCGAGCTCGGTGACGCCCTCCGCGTCGTGCGTCGTCAGGTCGACGACCACCTTGGAGTAGACGTTGCTCCACTCCGGGTGGTGGTCCATCTTCTCCGCGACGGTGGCGGCGGCGGCCATGAAGCCGAAGGCGCTGGAGAAGTCCGGGAACCGCAGCGCCCGGTGCAACTTGCCGTCGACCAGCTCCCAGCCGTCCAGGCCGTCGAGCGCGGTCGCGATCTCGGTGTCGGTGAGTCGTTCGGGTCGAGCCATGTGGCCACGCTACGACCGGCGACCGGGGCACCGCAGGGCGACGCCGACTACCTTCGCCGCCCATGGAGCTGAGCTGCGCGTTCCCCTTCCGACCCGACCTGCCCGAGATCGCGAAGGAGGCCGAGTCCCTCGGCTACGAGCGGCTCTGGGTCTACGACTCCCCCGCCCTCTTCGGCGACATCTGGATGGCGCTGACGCTGTGCGCGACCTCGACGTCGCGCATCGGGCTCGGCACGGGTGTGCTGGTGCCGTCGCTGCGCCATCCGATGGTGAACGCCGCGGCGGTGGCCTCGCTCGAGCAGCTCGCGCCGGGCCGCGTCGTGGTCGGCGTGGGCACCGGCTTCACCGGCCGCTACGTGCTCGGCCAGCCGCCGATGACGTGGGCCGCGACCGAGACCTACCTCGAGCAGTTCATCGGCCTGCTGCGCGGCGAGACCGTCGAGGTCGACGGCGCGCCGGTGCGCATGATGCACCCCGACGGCTTCGCCGCCGACCGCCCGCTGTCGACGCCGGTGCTCGTCGGTGCCAACGGGCCCAAGGGCCTCGCGGTCGCCGAGCGGGTCGGCGCTGACGGCGTGATCTCGATCTTCGGCGCGCAACCCGGCTGGGACCGCTGCACGCTGCTCATGTACGGCACGGTGCTCGAGGACGGCGAGTCCCTCGAGTCGGAGCGCGTCCTCGACGCCGCCGGCGCGGGCGCAGCGGTCATGTTCCACGGGATGTACGAGGCGGACCCGTCGCTGCTCGACGCCGTCGAGGGCGGCCCCGAGTGGCGCGCCGCGGTCGAGGCGTTCCCCGAGCGGGAGCGGCACCTGCACACCCACGAGCAGCACTTCGTCGCGATGACCGAGCGCGACCGGGCGTCGGTCACGGGCGAGCTGATCGCCGCGACGACGTGGACCGCATCCCCCGACGAGATCCGAGCGCGGGCGAAGGACACGGCGGACAGCGGCGTGTCCGAGCTGATGTACGTACCGATGGGCAGCGACGTCGTGCGCGAGCTGCGTGCGGTCCGCGAGGCCATCGGCTGACCGGACTCCCGCGCGAGGTCCACCCCACCCTGCGAACCCAGTAGGGGTCGTACACGCCGGGGCAGGTGCTTCCGCACCCGCTCCGCCGGGGTGGGCCGTGTCGGCGGTGGGCTCAGGGCAGGAAGAACGGATCGTCGACGACCGGACGGTCGTCGTCCGGCCCGGTCGACTCCTCGGCACCGACCCACGCCGCGTAGCCGGTCTCCTCGAGGCCTGCAGCCAGCTCGGGTCCACCGGACTCGAGGATGCGGCCCTTCGCGAAGATGTGCACGACGTCGGGGTGCAGCTCCTCGAGCAGACGGGTGTAGTGCGTGATCGCCAGCACCCCGAGGCGCTCCCCGCCGTCGAAGCCGTCGGTCGTGGCGGCCTCGATGCGACGTGACACCGCCCGCAGCGCGTCGACGTCCAGGCCCGAGTCGAGCTCGTCCAGGATCGCGATGCGCGGCTGCAGCACCGCCAGCTGCACGGTCTCGTTGCGCTTCTTCTCGCCGCCAGAGAGGTCGACGTTCAGGGGGCGCTGGAGGAACTCGCGGGCGAAGCCGATGCGGTCGGCCTCGTCCGCCATGCGCGCCGAGACCTCGGAGCGGTCGCGACCGGCGGCGGCGTAGGACTCCGACAGCACGTCGGTGACGCTGATGCCCGGCACCTCGACCGGGTACTGCATCGCCAGGTAGAGCCCGGCCTGCGCACGCTCCCACGTCGAGAGCGCCAGCAGGTCGACCCCGTCGAGCGTCACGGACCCGCCCGTGACCTCGTAGCCGGGCTTGCCCATCAGCACGTTCGACAGCGTCGACTTGCCCGAGCCGTTGGGGCCCATGACGGCGTGGACCTCTCCGGAGCGGACCACCAGGTCCACGCCCTTCAGGATCTCGGTCCCGGCGACGGTCGCCCGCAGGTCGTCGATCACCAGCTCACTCATGACAGCTCCTGTGAAGATCCGGTCGGCGTGCACCCCGGCGGCGTCACGACGCCCCCGCCGGCGTGACGGCGTCGTCGTGCAGCTCGACGAGCACGGCGCCGTCGACGACGGTCGCGCCGTAGGTCGGCACGGGGCGCACGGCCGGCAGCGACAGCGCAGCGCCGGTGCGCAGGTCGAACGCACTGCCGTGCTTGGGGCACTCGATCGTGCAGTCCTCGACCTCGCCCTCGCTCAGCGAGACGTCCGCGTGGCTGCACCGGTCGCCGATGACGTACACGTCGTCGCCGAGGCGCACGACGCAGAGGCGGTGGCCGTCGACGTCGAAGCGCTGCGCGCCCCCGTCGTCCAGCTCGTCCAGGCGGCAGAGCCGAGTGGCTCCGCTCACGACGCCGCGCCCACGGTCGAGCCCTCGGGCGCCGCGCCCACCTGGCGGTCCAGCAGCGCGTCCAGGCGACGCCGCACGGCCGGCACCAGCGCCGGGACGGCGAGCGCGTCGAGCACCTCGCCGAAGAAGCCGGCGACCACGAGGCGCTCGGCGACCTGCGAGGGCACGCCGCGGCTCTCGAGGTAGAAGCGCTGCTCCTCGTCGACGGGGCCGACGGTCGAGGCGTGCGAGCAGCGCACGTCGTTGTGCTCGATCTCCAGGTTCGGCACCGACTCGGCCCAGGCGTGCTCGGACAGCTTCAGGTTGCGGTTGGTCTGGAAGGCGTTCGATCCCCGGCCCTCGGGGGTGATGCGGATGAGCCCGGTGTAGACCGAGTGCGAGCGGTCGGCGACCGCACCCTTGAAGAGCAGGTTCGAGGTGGTGTCGGGGGCCCGGTGCTCCTGGAAGGTGCGCAGGTCCAGCATCTGGTCGCCGTCACCGAAGTAGACGCTCGACAGGTTGCCCGTCGCTCCGCGGCCGACGAGCCGGCAGTCCAGGCGGGTGCGGGCGTAGCTGCCGCCGAGCGCCGCGACGCCGGCGTCGAGCGTGGCGTCCTGGCCGACCGACGCGACGAAGGTGCCGAGCTGCCAGACCTTCGGGCCCAGGTCCTGGAGGGTCGCGTGGCGCACACGTGCGGCCGCGCCGACCGACAGCTCGGTGACGGGCGCGACGAGCGCCTCGACGTCGTCCGAGAGCGCCACCTCGATGACCGACACGCCGGCGTCCTCGCCGACGCGCACGGACAGCCGGGGCAGGGTCAGCGAGCCCGCGGCACCCACGTGCTGCACGACGACGACCGGGTGCGCGACCTCTACCCCGCGCGGCACGTCCAGCACGACCGGGTCGGGCGCGAAGGCGTCGTTCCACGCGGCGAAGACGTCCGACGGGTCGGACGCCGCAGCGCCGAGCACGCCCTCGGGCCCGTCGCCCGCGACGCCGAGCACGACGCCCTGTGCCGCGGCCGCCTCGTCGAGGAGCCGCACGACGACACGGCCGTCCCGCACG
>JAFAFZ010000193.1 GCA_023423215.1 Actinomycetes bacterium | reverse complement strand
GCACTGGACGCTCGAGACCGCGGGCGACGCCGCCGACGTCGCGGACGGCCTGTCGGTGGTCACCCGGGCGGGCTACATGCCGCCGTGGCCGGCATCGGACCTCGGGGTTCCCCTCCAGCACTCGCGTGGCCTGACCGAGGCCCAGGTCTCGACGTTCGTGGACTGGGCCGCCGCCGGCGCGCGGCTCGACGTCGAACGCACGAGCGCGGTGAGCGCGCCGGCCGAGGACGAGGTGCGTCCACCGCGACCGGACCGCGTGGTGCGCCTGGCCGAGCCGTACGCCGGCTCGCCCGAGCAGCGCGACGACTACCGGTGCTTCGTGCTCGACCCCCAGGTGACCGAGCCCTCGTTCCTGACCGCGTACACCTTCGACCCCGATCAGCTCGAGGTCGTGCACCACGCGATCGTCTACCGGGTGAAGGCGGAGGACCGTGCGCGGGCGGACGCCATGGACGCGGCCGACGAGGGCCCCGGCTGGTCCTGCTTCGCCGGCATGGGCGACGGCACCGGCGCCCGGATCGCCGGCTGGGTGCCGGGCCAGCGGCCCGCGTCCTTCCCCGAGGGCGAGGGCTTCGAGTTCGCCGCCGGCGACGTGCTGGTCGCGCAGATCCACTACCACGTCGAGGAGGGCTCCCCGGCCGACCAGTCGGGCATGACCCTCGAGTTCGAGCCGGCGAGCGCCGGCATCACGCCCCTGCAGTCGCGCACCCTCATCGGCCCGGTCGAGATCCCGTGCCCCGAGACGGCCACCGGGGCGCTGTGCGATCGCGAGGCCTCGATCGGGGACGTCCGCACCCGGTTCGGCGCGGCGAGCGGCGCCATCCCGAACGTCCTGCACCGGATGTGCGGCACCACGGTCGAGCAGGTCGCTGCGGCCTCGGACGGGACGACGGGCTCGACCACGTGCAACTTCCGCGTGTCCCAGCCGGGCGAGGTCATCAGCATGCTGGCGCACATGCACGAGATCGGCTCGAGCTACCGCATGACGCTCAACCCCGACACCCCCGAGGAGCGGATCCTGCTGGACATCCCCGTGTGGAACTTCGCCTGGCAGCTGGCCTACGCGCCGGTCGACGCCATCTCGGTCGAGCGCGGGGACAACATCCGGGTCACCTGCAACTGGGACCGTCGCCTGCGCCACGACCCCGACCCCCGCTACATCGTGTTCGCCGAGGGCACCGAGGACGAGATGTGCTTCTCGACCCTGACGGTGCGACCGGTCGAGGAGCCGCCGGCGTCGCCCGAGGCGGCCGCCGGGTGAGCTCCGGCAGCTCCGCGGGCTCGGCGGCCCCCGCCGCCCGGAGCACGGCCGACGAGCGGACCGGCCGCGTCCTGGACGCCATGGAGTCCCGCCTGGCCCGCAGCGGGATCCGTGCCGTGGTCATGAGCGAGCTGGCGCGGGAGCTCGGCATGAGCACGCGCACCCTCTACCGGACCTTCCCGTCCAAGGACGCGCTGGTGCTGGCCGTGGTCGAGCGGTGGGCCGACCAGCTCGCGGACGCGCAGGAGCGGCGGCTGCACAGCGACATGTCGGCCGAGGAGCGCATCCGCACGGCGGTCCGCTTCCTGGACGATCGTCGGCGGCGCTTCTGCGACGCCTTCTGGGACGACCTGCGGGTGGACCACCCGGACGCCTGGCACCGGTACCGGTCCATGGTGGCCGCGGCCCGCCGCCGGTCGATCGAGTGGACCGTGCCCGCCCTGCACCCGGGACTCGACCCGGTGTTCGCACGGACGCTGCTCACGGCGATGGTCGAGCGGGCCCGGCAGCCCGAGACGCTGGCCGCGGCCGGGATGAGCCGCGAGCAGGCGCTCGACGCCGCGGTCGCGATCTGGTCGAGGGGCGCCTTCGTCGACCCCGACGCGCCGCCGCCCCTCGCCTGAGGATTGGTCCCGCGGTCGCTGGGCGCGGGATCATCGCCCGGCGGACGGCGGAGTCCGCATCGGTGGGTGACCCTGGCGGACCTCCCCGAGGCCGGTACCCTCCCCTGCGGAAGGGTGCGGGCTCGACGGGGGCCCGACCGAGGAGGGACAAGGCGATGATGTCGAGTTCGAGCACACGCGCGCGAGCGGCGGGCCGCGCGCACTGCGGTCGACGAGCGACCGCGGCGGTCGCCGTCGCCGTGGCGCTGCTGGTGGCAGCGTGCGGGCCGACGGCCGAGCCGCCGGCCACCGCCGACCCCCTCGCGCTCGTGGCGCGGATCGGCGACGGCAGCATCGAGCTGACGTGGCAGGCGCAGGCCGGCGTCACCGCGTCGGGCTACGACGTGCAGGTCCGGACGGAATCGGGCGGCTGGGCGGACCTGGCCACGGTCACCACGACCTCCGTGACGTTCGAGGACCCGCAGTCGCCCACCGCCTACCACTTCCGGGTGCGCACCGCGGCCGGCGGCACGGCGCTGCACGGGGCCTGGAGCCCCCCGCTGCGTGCCGTCTACGTGGATCCGGTGCTGCCGATCGTGCGCATCGACACCGTCGGCTCGGCGCCGATCCTCGATCGCGAGAACTACGTGCCGGCGACGATGGTGCTGGACCCCAACGGCAGCGGCGTCGCGCCGTACTCCGGCACGCTCGGCATCCGTGGTCGGGGCAACTCGACCTGGCAGTACGACAAGAAGCCCTTCCGGCTGAAGCTCGACGCCAAGTCGCCGCTGATGGGCATGTCGTCGAACCGTGACTGGGCGCTGCTCGCCAACGCACTCGACCGCTCGCAGCTGCGCACGTTCACCGCGGGTCGGCTCTCGGAGGCGACCGACCTGGCATGGACGCCGGGCTACCGGTACGTCGAGGTCGTGCTGAACGGCCAGTACCAGGGCGTCTACGTCCTGGCCGAGCACGTCAAGATCGGCGGTGACCGCATCGACATCGACGAGATGGACGAGGGCGACGTGGCGGGCGACGCGCTGACGGGCGGCTACCTGCTCGAGATCGACACCCGTCTCGAGAGCAACGGCGAGCCGGGCTTCCGCACCCGTCGTGGCATGCCGATCGTGATCAAGGATCCGGAGCCGGCCGAGGCGGCCCAGCTCGACTACGTGAAGGGCTACGTCCAGGCCTTCGAGGATGCCCTGTACGCGCCGGACTTCGCGGACCCCGCCACGGGGTACCGGCAGTACCTCGACGTCGACTCGCTGGTGGACTGGTACCTCGTCCAGGAGCTGACGCGGAACCACGACGCGATGTGGTCGAGCTCGTTCATCCACAAGCCGCGCGGCGGACTGCTGACCTTCGGGCCGATCTGGGACTTCGACCTCTCCATGGGCACGTCCGCCGGTCTGCACCCGATGGGTCCCGAGGGGTGGCACGTGCGCCGCGCCGAGGTGGGGTGGATCCCGCGCCTGTTCCAGGATCCGGCGTTCGCCCAGCGGGTGGTCGAGCGCTGGGACCAGCTCGTCGACGACGCCACCGCGCTCGCCGACCACCTCGAGGAGGTGGGTGCCGGTCTGGCACCGGCGATCGACCACGACGAGCTGCGCTGGCGCTACGCGCTGGCACCGAACGACCAGCCCGGGTGGGTCGCGGACTGGTTGCGCGCACGCATCGCCTGGATCGACGCGGAGCTGCACCCCGAGGGCTGAGCCCGCACCCGACCCGATTCCGGCCTCGACCACGCGGTCGGCGACCACTCGGCCC
>JAFAFZ010000132.1 GCA_023423215.1 Actinomycetes bacterium | reverse complement strand
ATCTTCATCAGGGGCGGCAGGCAGACGTAGCGGAGCAGGATCCACAGGCCGAAGAAGCCGACGGCACCCCAGAAGATCTCCCCGATCTCATCGGGGACGACGGGGTTGATGGTCTCGGCACTCTCTGCCGCGAGCACACTCACCAGAGCGAGCATCAGGGTCTCCTCATTGGTCCGTGGGACACGGAACGGTCAGTCGATCGGTGGACAACGAACGGACGGTGTCCGTGCGTCAGACGAACTTCAGGAGGATGAAGACCACGAAGCCGATGAGGGCGAGCGCCTCGGTGAAGGCGATGCCGAGGAACATGGTGGTCTGGACCTGGCCGGCCGACTCGGGCTGGCGGGCCATCGCCTGGACGGCCTGGCCGACGAGGTAGCCGATGCCGATGCCCGGGCCGATGGCGGCGAGGCCGTAGGCCATGCCCGCACCGGTGGCGGCGCTGATGCCCTTGGCATCCGCGGCCGTCGCACCCTCGGGGAGCTGCGCGAGCACGGTGTTGGCGGTGTTGAGGATGGAACTCATGTTGGGTTGGTTCTCCTGTTCGTGGCCGGGTCCGCCGGCCATGTGGTCAGGTCTGTTGGCAGATCGTGGTGCCGCGACCCGCGGGCGGGCCTGGACGGCGGGGGGTGTTGCTCGGGTGGCTCAGTGCTCCGGGTGGAGCGCTCCGCCGATGTAGACCGCGGTCAGCAGGGCGAAGATGAAGGCCTGCAGGAAGGCGACCATGAACTCGAAGCCGGTGAAGGCCACCAGCATCGGGAACGAGAGCAGCTCGACGGCGATGAGCGGGCTCGCCTGCCAGAGCGTGATGCAGAGCACCGAGAAGGTCACCAGCAGGATGTGGCCGGCGAGCATGTTCGCGAAGAGTCGCACGGCGAGCGAGAAGGGCCGGATGACGAAGGTCGAGAGCAGCTCGATCGGGGTCACCAGGATGTACAGCGCCTTCGGCACGCCCGGCGGGAACAGGGCGCTCTTGAAGTAGCCGAGGCCGTGGTGCTTCACGCCGACGCCGATGAACATCACCCAGGCGGTCAGCGCCAGCAGCAGCGGGTTCGCCATGCGGGCGTTCGCCGGCATGTGCGAGGTCGGGATGATCTCGAACAGGTTGCCGATCCAGATGAAGAAGACCATCGCGGTCAGCATCGGCAGGTAGCGCATGCCGTCGGGACCGATCGCCGGCAGGACGACCTGCTTCTCGACGAAGTCGATGCCCTGCTCCATCAGGTTCTGGAGCTTGCCCGGCACGAGCTTGGCGTTGCGGCCCGCCAGGAAGAACAGCAGCGCCGGCACGACCATCGCGATGAGCGAGATCAGGGCGATCTTGTTGAAGGCGTACCACTGGCCGTCACCGAAGGCCGCTGGCCACTTGACGATGAGGTCGATGGGCGGGAAGTGCACGCCTCCCCCACCGCCCTCTTCGGCGGCCAGGACGGACAGGTTGCTGGCGATGGTCTGGAGACCGAGCATCCGGAGGGACTCCTTCTACTGCGCGTTCGGCGAGGACGGGACGGCGGACGACGAGTCGTCCTCCGCGTTGGACGTGGGCAGGTACGGGTTCGGCGTCGCCTGCGGCTTGAGGCCCGGGAAGGCCAGCGAGGCGGACACGTACCGCATCTCCCAGAAGAGCAGGACCAGGTGCGTCGCGATCAACGTGATCGCGAACGGCACGAGCTCCATCCACTGCTGGTCGCGGACCAGGTAGACCGCGAGGAAGATCAGACCGAGGCGGAGCAGGAAGCCGAACAGCGCGGCGCCGGCCATGAGGGCGGCGCTGATGCGACCCGTGACCGCGAGCAGGTAGGCCGACAGCAGGAAGTTCACGACGACGATGGCCACCGCGTACATCGTGGACGCGACGCCGTCGAGGCCCCAGAACGCGGCCGACACGGTGACGACGACCGGGACGAGCCAGAGGCTGCGCTTGGCCAGGTCCACCGCGACCGCCATGGCGGGCGAGGGGCCCTCGATGCGGACCTGCATCGGATCGACGCTCACGACGCACGCTCCTGCGAGGACTCGGCCGGGCGCGAGAGGCGCTCGGCGCGTGCCGCGGCCGAGGCGCGGAAGGCGGCGCTCGAGTCGTGGCCCTTCCACGCGACGCCGGCCTCGTGCTGGGCCATCTCGTAGCGGTAGGTGAAGTAGATCTTCACGCCCGCACCGATGAACCCGAACACCGTGAAGGTGATGAGGAACAGCGGCGTGGTGTCGAGCGTGCGGTCCAGCCACAGGCCGAGCAGACCGAGGATGACCGGAGCCAACGCGAGCTCGAACGATCCGTGGGACCGGTTCAGCTGCCGCGTCGTCTCGTGCGTCTTCGTGGAGTTCTCAGCCATGGTGCAGTCGGTCTGCAGGCGTCGGTGGCGGTGGGTCACCGCGAGGCGGGTGCACCCTCGGGGTGCTCCGGCGCTTCGAACGCTTGTGAAACCTTTCCCAATGTACGGGTGCCGGGCGACACGCCGCAAATCCTCGCTGGTCGTGGACGGGAGATGTCGGGAGAACACGCGACGACGCCCCGCGCACCGC
>JAFAFZ010000086.1 GCA_023423215.1 Actinomycetes bacterium | reverse complement strand
GGTCGCGACGGTGCGCAGCGACGACGCCGAGCGCGACCTGTGGGACGCCGTCGCCGACGACTCCGCCGCAGCCGAGCAGGTGCGACGTCACGTCGTGGTCGAGCGGCTGGACGTCACCGACGCGGCGGCCGGCATCGAGGTGGTCGAGCGGCGGCGACCCGACGTCATCGTCAACAGCGCCGGTGCCGCGCTGCTCGGCGCCGTGGCCGACGTGGACGACGACGCCGCCCGCGACCAGTTCGAGACGATGGTGCTGGGACCGGTGCGACTGGCGCGGGCCGGCATCGCGGCGGGGTCCTGTCGACGGGTCGTCCAGGTCGGCACCATCGTCGCCGACGGCGCGATCCCGTTCACCGGCTGGTACGCAGCGACCAAGGCGGCGCTCGACGCGCTGACCGACGTGTGGCGCCTCGAGCTGGCGGCCTCTCAGGTCGAGCTGGTGACCGTCGAGTGCGGCGCGGTCGCGACCGACGTCTGGGACGAGGCGGGCGAACAGGTCACCGAGGGCGACGACCCGAGCACCGCCGCCGCGCGGGAGCGGTGGGCAGAGCTGACCGAGCTGCTCGAACCACGGTTCGCGGAGCCGCACCACATCGGCGTCGCCATCGCGGACGCCGCGCTCGACGACCGTCCGGCGGCCCGGACCCACGTCGGGTTCGGCTCCACGCTGGGTCGGCTGGCGCAGTTCGTGCCGCGTCCGGTGCGTGAACGTGTGACGGCCGTGGTGCTCGGACTGCGCCCCTCGCCCCCGCGCACGGGGGCGGGCTGAGGCGGCGCCGGCGGGGGTGGGGCCGCCGCCGGGCCTCTACGGTCCCGGCTCAGGGCGACGGGACCGGCTCCTCGAGGTGGACCAGGGCGAACGAGGCCACCGGCGTGCGGTGCACCTCCGTGCGGACCGACCGCCCACCACCGCGGGTCGTCACGGTCGCGTCGGCGTCCTCGGCCAGGTTCGCGATCCAGTCGGAGCGCGTTCGCACCGTGCCCACGAGCAGGCGGTCACCCGCACGCGCGGCCAGCACGGGACGGCTGCGCGGCGCACCCGTGCGGCGACCGACGGTGTCGATGCGCACGATGCCGACGCCGAGCGGGGCGGGAGCGAGCCACCCCCGGCGGGCGATGGGGTCGACGACGGAGTTGACCAGATCGAAGAGGCAGGTCGGGGCGGGCAGGTCCATGCGCACCCGTACCCGTCCCGCGGCCCCGTCACGCCGGCCGGTTGCGGTCGAGGAGCGGTGGTGCGGCAGGATCACCCCGTGCGCTTCTCCGTCAGCTCCGCCTTCCTGGACTTCCCCGAGGTCATCGCCCTCGCCCGTGCGGCCGACGAGATCGGCTACCACGGCATGGCCCTGTCGGACCACGTGATCAACCTGGAGCAGCTCAGGACCCCGTACCCGTACACCCCGGACGGCCAGCGGCGCTGGCAGCCGTTCACGCCGTGGCTCGACCCGTGGGTCACGATCGGCGCGCTGTCGGCGGTGACGCAGCGGCTCAACTTCTTCACGAGCGTCTACGTGCTGCCGATGCGCAACCCGCTGGTGGTGGCGAAGGCCGTCGGCACGGCGGCGGTCGTGTCGGACAACCGCGTGCAGCTCGGCATCGGCACCGGCTGGTGCGAAGAGGAGTTCGAGCTGCTCGAGCAGCCCTTCGCCCGCCGCGGCAAGCGCACCGACGAGATGATCGAGCTGCTGGACGCGATGTGGCAACCGGGCTGGGTCGAGCACCACGGCGAGTTCTACGACATCCCGCGGCTCGAGATGACGCCGGTGCCGACCGAGCGGGTGCCGATCCTGGTGGGCGGCATCTCGGACGTCGCACTGCAGCGGGCGGCACGCCACGACGGGTGGCTGTCCGACTTCCTGTTCCTGGACGGCGTGGCCGAGGTCCGCACGAAGCTGGATCGCTGGCGCGCCGAGTACGGCCGCTCCGAGGAACCGTTCTCGATGGTGGCGTCGCTGATGGACGCGATCACCCCCGACGACTTCCGTCGCGCCGCGGCCGACGGTGTCACCGACGTGCTCACCATGCCGTGGATGTTCTACGCCGGACCCGACGCGACGCTCGACCAGAAGGTCGAGAGCCTGGGCCGCTACTTCGAGGACGTCGTCGCACCCGTCAACGAGCTCTGAGCACGGCGCGCGGCCGCCGTCCGCGCCGGCCGCTGGCGGCGTCGCGCGCCGTCCCGGCATGGTCGGCGAGCGATCCGGGTAGTGCCCCGCCGTGACGTTCCTGATCAAGCTCCTCCGACGCTTCGGCTGGGCGGACGACCGCATCCGCCGGGCCGAGTGGAAGATCGTCTCGACCGGCAGCGGCCTGCTCGTCGGACTCCTGGTCCGACGGCTGATCAACGTCGTGTGGGCGAAGGCCGCGCCCACCGGGCACGCGCCACCGCTCAACCCGGGCGACCGACGCATCGGCTGGGGCGAGGCGCTGTCCTGGTCGATCGCGACCGGCGTCGGCGTGGGCGTCGCCCGCGTGGTCGGTGATCGTGCCGCGGCGGCGGCCTGGGAGCGGGCGACCGGCTCGGCGCCACCGGGCATGCGCACGGACTGACGACAGAACCCTCGAGATCCCGGTCGGAACCGGGTGCGCGCTGCGTAGGCTCGAACTTCCGGGTCGGACCTCCGTCCGCGCACCCCGGTTCCCGCACCACTTCTCGAGGAGACGACATGTCCGACCTGATCGCCATCGGCTACGACGACACCACCACCGCCACCGCGGCGATGGACGAGGCGACCCGCCTCGCCGGCGACCTGATCATCCAGCCCGACGCCATCGCGGCGATCATCCGCTCCGAGGACGGCAAGTTCCGCACGGTCACGAACCAGCACGAGGTCGGCGCCGGTGCGACCTGGGGCATGTTCTGGGGCCTGCTGTTCGGCATCCTCTTCTTCGTCCCGATCTTCGGCCTGGCGCTGGGCGCCGCCTTCGGCGCCCTCGGCGGCAAGCTCGCGAAGGACTCGATCAGCAAGGAGTTCCAGGACCAGGTGCGCGCCGCGCTGCAGCCCGGCACCTCGGCGCTCTTCCTGATCGTCGAGCAGATGACCACCGACAAGGCGATGGACGCCCTCTCGAAGTTCGGCGGCAACGTCATCAAGACCTCGCTGTCGAAGGAGACCGAGGACGAGATCCAGGCGCACCTGCACGGCGCCGCCTGATCGGACGGTCCGGGTCCGCGACCCGGGCCGGCGTGCCGTGACGTGCCGTCGCCCACCGCCCCGAGGCGG
>JAFAFZ010000002.1 GCA_023423215.1 Actinomycetes bacterium | reverse complement strand
TCGGTGCGGCGGTCTCCAGTCGTCGGTCGCCGGTCGACCGAGGCCCACCCGGCGCCGAGTCGGTCAGACCGCGAGGTGCGGGCAGCGCTCGCGGCGGTGATGCAGGCGACGGGCGTTCGCGCCGGCTTGCGCCGAAGGTCGGTGCCGCTGTCGGTCGTGATCCGCCTGATCGCGCCTCCCGTGGGCTGCGTCGTTGGCCGACCGCTGGGTGCGAGGCAGCGCTCGCCGCGGTGATGCAGGCGACGGGCGTCCGCGCCGCACACGGTGCCGCGGTCATTGCGTGCAAGTAGGGCGGATGCGGTCGTCCATCGACCAGAGCTGCCCTACATCGGGCGAATCCGACGCGACGGGGTGGTCGGTGCGACGGTGGTCGCGTCATCTTTCGGCGCAAGCCGGCGCGTGGGGTTGCCGGCGGAGGTGCGGGCGGCGAGCGCCGTGTGCGTGCGGCCCGATCTGCGGTCGGTGCGCGAACGTGGTCGCGTCACCTTTCGGCGCAAGCCGGCGCGCGGACCGTCCCGCTGGGCAGCGGGGCGGCGACTCGGCTTCTCCGGCCTCAGTCGGCCAGCACGCGGGTGGCGAGCAGCGAGACCAGCCCGGGATCGGCGCCGAGGTGCTCGGCCAGATCGATCGGCACGCCGGGGTGTCGCGTGCGCGCCTCGGCGACGAGCGCGGGCAGGTCGACCTGCACGTGGTTGCCGGGCGAGAGGAAGTGGGGGAGCAGTCGCACCTCGGTCGCGCCCTCGGCGATCGCGGCGTCGATCGCGCCGGGGATCGACGGCTCGGTGAGCTCGAGGTACGCCGGCCGCACCGACAACACGGCACCCTCGGCGCCGGCGCCGGCGTCGACCTGCGCCTGCACCTGCGCGCACAGCGCCTCGTGGGCTGCGGCGGCGTCGGGGTTGCGGCTGCCGTGGGCGACCAGGAGCACGACACGCTGCGGCAGGTCTGCGCTCGCGGGCGCCTCGATGGGGGAGTCGGCCATGTGCCGACGGTACGGTCCTCGACCGTGACGGACAACGCGGGGCCGCCGGAGGAGCAGGTGGGCGTCGGCCCGCACCCACGTCCGTGGCCCGAGGACGACCGGCTCGACCCCGAGCTGCTCGAGCACGGCGATCGTCGCAACGTCGTCGACCGGTACCGCTACTGGCGCGTCGAGGCGATCGTCGAGGACCTGGATCGCACGCGCTTCCCGTTCCACGTGGCGGTCGAGAACTGGTCGCACGACCTGAACATCGGCACCGTGGTCCGGAACGCGAACGCGTTCGGTGCTGCGGCCGTGCACGTCGTCGGCCGCCGGCGCTGGAACCGCCGCGGCGCCATGGTCACCGACCGGTACCAGCACGTCCTGCACCACCCGACGATCGAGGACCTGCTCGAGTGGTCGACCGGCTCCGGGCTCGAGGTCGTCGGGATCGACAACCTCGAAGGATCCGTCCCGCTCGAGTCCGTGCGCCTGCCGGAGCGCTGCGTCCTGGTCTTCGGGCAGGAGGGGCCCGGGCTCTCGGAGCCCGCTCGCGCCGCGTGCTCGATGGTCTGCTCGATCGCGATGTTCGGCTCGACCCGGTCGATCAACGCCGGTGTCGCCTCCGGCATCGCGATGCACTCGTGGATCCGCACGCACGTCCTCGGTCCGCCGTCCACGGCGACCGATACCCCATGAGGGTATGGACGTCGTCGGGTAGACTGGCGGCATGCACGGCTACAGCTCGGACAAGGACGCCTACCTGAAGCGGCTCCGCCGCATCGAGGGCCAGGTGCGCGGCATCCAGCGCATGGTCGACGAGGACACCTACTGCATCGACGTCCTCACGCAGATCTCGGCCGCCACCCGCGCCCTGCAGGGCGTCGCGCTCGGCCTGATGGAGGACCACCTGCACCACTGCGTCGCCGACGCGGTCGCCGAGGGCGGATCCGACGCCGAGGAGAAGCTGCAGGAGGCCACCGAGGCCATCCGGCGCCTCGTGAAGTCCTGACCAGGCCCTGGCTCGGCCGGCACCGAAGCGTGTCGTCGCGGACTGCGTGAGCGGACGATCCGACCCGTAGAGTGCCTGCACGTGTCGTGCCCGCAGCACGACCAGCGGGCCGAGCGCCCTCGTCCAGGAGGCTGGGAAGCATGAAGTGGTGCACACGGGCGGTTCGCCTGGTCGTCGTCGTGGTGATCGCGCTCGCCACGACACTGATGGGCGCCGGCGTCGCCGGTGCGAACGACGGCACGCCGCTGCCCGGCGACTCGGGCGCGGGGCGACGTGTCGTGTTCTCGGTCGGCCAGCAGCGTGTGTGGTGGGTCGAGGAGGACGGGTTCGTCAGCAACACCTACCTCGTCTCGGGACGCGCCGGGACGCCCGACCTCGGGACCTACCACGTGTTCTCGAAGAGCCGCTACACGACCTCGCTCGACGGCGGCTCTCGCATGGAGTTCATGATCCGCTTCACCTGGGGCCACTCCGCCGCGATCGGGTTCCACTCCATCCCCGTGAACCGTCGCGGCCAGCCGCTCCAGGGCGAGGACGCGCTGGGCACCCCGCAGTCGGCGGGCTGCATCCGCCAGCGCTACGGCGACGCCGCGGCGCTGTGGGACTGGGCCCACGTCGGGACCCAGGTCGTCGTCGTCAAGTGAGCGAGCCGGCCGGCACCACGATCGACGGGCTGTTCCGGCTCGACGGGGCCGTCGCCGTCGTCACCGGCGCCTCCTCGGGGCTCGGCGACCGCTTCGCCCGCGTGCTGCACGCGGCCGGCGCCACCGTCGTCATCGCTGCACGTCGCGTCGACCGCCTCGAGCAGCTGGCCGCCGAACTGGGCGATCGTGTGGTCGCGGTGCCCGCCGACCTGCTGGTCGAGGGCGACCGCGAGCGGCTCGTCGAGACGGCCCTCGGCGTCGCCGGCCGCATCGACGTGCTGGTGAACAACGCGGGCAGCAGCACGCCCGTGCCGGCCGAGGCCGAGACGCTCGAGCGCTTCGACTCGGTGCTCGGCATCAACCTCGTCGCACCGTTCCACCTGTCGCAGCTCTGCGGCCGCCACATGCTCGCGGCGGGACGGGGGAGCATCGTGAACGTCGCGTCGATCCTCGGCCTGGTCGCCGCCTCGCCGATGAAGGACGTGAGCTACACGACCTCGAAGGGCGCGGTCGTGAACATGACGCGCCAGCTCGGCTGCGAGTGGGGCCGCAAGGGCGTGCGCGTCAACGCGATCGCTCCCGGGTGGTTCCCGTCCGAGATGACCCAGGCCGAGATGTTCGACGACGAGGGCGGTGCGCAGTTCGTCGTCCGCAACACGCCGATGGGTCGGCCCGGTCGTCCTGACGAGCTCGACGGCGCGCTGCTGTTCCTGGCGAGCGAGGCGTCGAGCTACGTCACCGGCCAGGTGCTGACGGTGGACGGGGGCTGGACCGCCCGCTGACGGACCCGGGCCCGCGCATGGGCCGTTCGGCCCGATTCAGCGCACCTCGTTGCTTTCGATGTGAACGCCGACACACTGACGGATGTGTCAACGAGTTCACGCCGCTCGCCGTCGCACCACACCCTGCTCTGGGTGGGTGCCGTCGCGCTCGTCGCCCTGCCCACGCTGGCGGCGTTCGTGGGCGGACCGATCGAGGCGGTCGCCCTGGCGGCGCTCGCCGGCACCGCGGTCGCCCTCGCCTACTTCGGCTGGCGCAACTGGACCCGCTCGCGGCGGGTGGCGTGGCTGTTCCTGTTCGCGTGGGCGCTCGGGCGGCCGGCCATGCTCGCGGTCGCCGCGACCTACCTGCCCGCCTCGCTCTCGGGCTGGACCTCACGGGGCAGCATCCTGTTCTCGCTCTGCGGCGGGATCGGCACGATCCTGCTGTGCATCGAGGCGCGGCCCCCGCTGCGCCTGACCTCGATGCTGGCCGAGTCCCTCGTCGTGACCACGTGCGGCATGACCGCGCTGTGGGTCGCGTGGTCGCCCACGATCGACGGTGGGCACGTCCGCCAGCTCGTGCCGACGATCGCGCTGCTCGCCCTGCAGCTCACCGTGCTCGGCGTCGTCGTCATGTGCGCGGCGCACCAGCCGGCCGGCTCGCCGCTGCGTTGGCTCTGCGGTGGGCTCGTGCTGACCGCGCTGGGCAGCGCCCTGGGTGCGTACCGCTACACGCTCTCGGCGCCGCTCGGCCAGGCGTCGCTCGTGCTCATCGCGACGGTCACGGCCGTGCCGTTCCTCCGCTTCGCCTCGCTCTCGACCAGCACCGCGGCGCTCCCGCTCTCGGACGGGGTCGAGCGCGCCCGCCCCACCGGTCCTCCGCGCTTCGCCGGTCGTCACCCGATCTACCTGGCCGTCGCGGTCGCGGTCGGAGCGATCGCCGTGCGCGTGGTCGTCGCCGGCGAGCTGTCCGGCGTCTTCGCCTGGCTCGTCGTGGTCTCGGGCGTCGCCGTGGTCGCCGAGCAGGCCTGCGCCTACCGCGATTCCCGCAGCGTGCTAGCGGCCCTCGAGGCGAGCGACGAGCGCTTCCGCGCCGCGTTCCTGTCGGCGCCGATGGGCATCGCCATCGCGGACGCCGATGGCGTCGTCGTCGAGTGCAACCCGGCGCTCAGCGAGATGCTCGGCTGGCCGCGCGAGCTCATCGAGGGGCTGCCGGCAGCCGGTTTCATGTCGTCGACCGAGATGGCTGCGCACGAACGCTTCCAGACGCAGCTGCGTGGTGGCGAGATCGATCGCTTCACCCAGGAGCTGACCGTGCCGCACGTCGACGGCGGCACCCGTCGCGTGTCGATCACGGTGTCGCGCCTGGACTCCTCGCGCGACGGCGCGCACACCATCGCCATCCTCCAGGACGTGACCGAGCACCACGCAGCCCAGGAGCGCCTCGAGCACCTGGCGACCCACGACGCGCTCACGGGCCTGGGCAACCGGGCGATGCTGGTCGACCACCTCACCGAGGTCGGGTCCGCGGCTCGCCTCGACGCACCGGTCGCCGCCATGTTCATCGACCTGGACCAGTTCAAGCTGGTCAACGACTCGCTCGGCCACGCCGCCGGCGACCGCCTCCTGCTCGAGAGCGCCGCGCGCCTCCAGGCCGCCGTCGGCGACGCCGGTCTGGTCACCCGCTTCGGCGGCGACGAGTTCTGCGTGGGCCTGGACCCGGCCACCCCCTCGGACCACGTCGAGCTGGCCCAGCGCGTGGTCGCGTCACTGCGCGGCGCCGTCGACCTGGGCGCGTCGGACCTGACGTACCCGTCGGCCAGCGTCGGCCTGGCGTTCGGCCGGCTGGACTCGCGGCCCGACGAGCTGCTCAGCGAGGCCGACGCCGCGATGTACCTGGCCAAGGAACGGGGCCGGGACCGCGTCGAGACCTTCACGCCCGCCGATCGCCGAGCGACCCGTGACGCACACCGTCGCGTCGCCGAGCTGCACCGAGC
>JAFAFZ010000628.1 GCA_023423215.1 Actinomycetes bacterium | reverse complement strand
GATCGGCGGCGCTCGGAGCGGAACGTCAGTCGACCTGTCGTCGCTCCAGTCCGTCCGCGAGCTCGATGACAACGAAGGTGGGACGGTCCTGTCCGGCCTGGCTTTCGTTGTTGCTGCGGCCCGCATCCGGGCCTCGACGACAACGAAAGCTGGGCGGGCGGCTGCGCACGGTGACGCGCTGCGGACCGCGTGCTCAGGCGGCGTCGAAGGCGGCGAGCAGGTAGTCGACCTCGCTCGTCTCGGGAACCTGACCCGGTCCGGCGGTCACGGTCGCGTCGTAGCCGACCTGCGCTGCTCGGGCCTGGAGCGCCCGGGCGTGGTCCGCGTGGTGGAACAGCAGCCCGACCGACACCGGCACCGCGTCCTCTTCGCGGGTGTTCGCGATCCAGGCGGGCGGATCCTCCGCGTCCATCAGCCCCAGCACGTCCACGTCCGCCCGGTACTCGAGGATCTCCTCCGACTCGAGCAGGGCGGGGTCGGTGATGCCGTAGAACGAGAGCAGTCGCTGGCTCAACCCGAACGCCTGGGCCAGCTCGATCAGGTTCTTGCCGCCGAACAGCTCGTCGTACTCGGTGAACACGTCGGTGCTCCACCGCACCAGGTCGTAGGTGGCCTGCGTCTCGTGGGCGACCACGGCGAGGGGCTTCGTCGACTGCCGCAGGACCGGATCGTCGGCCCCGGGGTCCGCCAGGTCGTCGTGCGTCGCCAGCCACAACGAGGTGCCGGCGCCGGCGCTGCCGCCTCGCAGCGCCACCAGCTCCGGATCGATCCCGAACGTCGCCGGGCCGTGGTAGCGCACGAACTGCAGGCACCGGGCCGCATCGAGGAGCGGCGTGCGGACGCCGTCCGGGTCGACCTCGGCGAGCAGGGTGTAGTTCATCGAGGCGACGGCGACGCCCCGATCCAGCAGCTCCCTGGCCACACCGACCTCGTCGTCCTCCCACAACCCGGACTTGTCGCCGGCGGTGAAGCCGCCGCCGTGCAGGTGGATGACGAGCGGGATCGACGGGTCCTCGCCGGCGGCGTCGGCTCCCTCGCCCTGCTGGTCCTGCTCGTCCGGCTCGGCGGGCACGGCGACGTCGATCACGTTGCGCTCTGCATCCCCGCAGCGCACGTCCTGGTAGAACTCGACGTCCTCGCCGAGGCCGGCGGGCGCGGTCGTCGCCGGGGTGAGCCCGAGCGGCTCGGTCGCCCACGACACGGTCGTGGTCGTCGACGTCGTAGAGTCCTCGCCCCGGGCGGCGTCCGGGTCGGAGCTGCAGGCGACGAGCCCGAGCGTGGCCGCCGTGGCGAGTGCGGCGAACGCGAGGCGTGCTCCTCGCGCGCTGCGTCGATGTCCGACCATGAGCGTCCCCCTGGCTCGAGCCCCGATCTGCCACCGAAGCTCTAGCAGACGCACCGCTCCTCGATCGCCGGCGCGTGGTCAGCCGTCCCGGCGGACCCGCACCTGGAGCTTCAGGCGCTCGCCACGGATCCACACGTCCGAGAACTCCAGCGGCATGCCGTCGGCCAGGGTCGTCAGCTGCTCGATGTGCAGCACCGGGTGGCCGAGCGGCACGTCGAGCAGCCGGGCCAGCTCCTCGTCCGCGCGACCCGCGCCGATGGTGCGGGCCGCCTCGGCCGGGGGAGTCCCGTGCTCCTCGAACAGGTCGTACAGGGCGCGGTCCTCGAGCTGTGCGGGGTCCTCCAGCTGCACGACGTCGGGCCGCATCACGTTGACCAACCGCATCACGGGTCCGGCGGGGTCCGAGCGCAGGCGGTCCAGGTGGAGGACCTCGTCGCCCGCTCGGATCCCCAGCTGCTCGGCGGACCGTGCGTCCGC
This sequence comes from Actinomycetes bacterium, assembly GCA_023423215.1. Lineage (GTDB taxonomy): Bacteria > Actinomycetota > Acidimicrobiia > Acidimicrobiales > Microtrichaceae > JAFAFZ01. The sequence continues at coordinate 4,156 of JAFAFZ010000628.1, read as the reverse complement.
GGGGCGGCGGTCGAGCGCGAGGACGTGGGTCGAGGTCGGCACGCCGCGCAGGGACAGCGACTGCGCGAGCGAGGTGATCTCGCTGACGAAGGGCGCCTCGACGCCCAGCTCGAGGTCGGTGACGAAGGTGCCGCGTCCGTGCCGCTGCGCCAGCAGCCCTTGGTCGAGCAGGGTCCCGGTCGCCCGCCGCAGGGTCCCTCGGCTGACGCCCAGCCGGGCGGCGAGGTCGGGTTCGGCGGGCAGCTGGGTGCGCGGCGGCAGCGCGCCGCTGCGGATCAGCGACTCGAGGTGGCTCGAGACCTGTTCGTGCAGCGTCGCGGCGGAACCGCGGTCAGGGGTGAAACCGGCGAGTGGGTCGGGCACGGTGCGGCATGCTCCTGGGGGACACCCGGAGGTCGGGTGCGATCGAGAGGGACGGTGGGATGACCGGGACGCGGCCGGGCCGATCCGGGGTGGTGGTCGTCGGCAGCGCCATGGTCGACCTCGTCTCGTACGTGGATCGGATCCCCCGACCCGGCGAGACGATGCTGGCGAGCGGCTTCTCGCAGGGCTACGGCGGCAAGGGCGCGAACCAGGCGGCGGCGGTCGCGCTGCACGGCGTGGCCTGCTCGATGGTGGGGTGCGTGGGCGACGACCTGTTCGGGCCGGCGACGATCGCCGACCTGGAGGCGTACGGCGTCGACACGACCCACGTGGCCACGGCGCCGGGCGAGGTCACGGGGACGGCGTCGATCCTGGTGGAGCCCTCCGGCGAGAACCGGATCGCGCTCGGGATGGGAGCGAACCGCTGCGTCGACGCGCGGTTCGTGGCCGACGCGCTCGCCGCGTCCACGGCGCGCTCGGCCTCCATGCCGGCCGTCGTCGTGAGCCAGCTCGAGACGCCCCAGGACGCGGCGATCACCGCGTTCGAGTGGGCGCGCGAGCGTGGTGCGACCACCGTGCTGACGCCCGGCCCCGCGCTCGAGGTGTCGCCGCGCCTGGCCGCTGCCTGCGACTGGATGGTGCCCAACGAGACCGAGCTGGCCGCACTCGTGGGGGTGGCGCCGGACCACCCGATCGACGACGCGCTCGGCCTCGCCGCGGCGTACGTGGGCGAGCGTGGCGTGGCGCTGGCCGTGACGCTCGGAGCGGCCGGCGCACTGCTCGTGACGCCCGAGGGTGAGGTGCGGGTGCCGGCGCCGATCGTGCGGGTCCGCGACACCACCGGCGCGGGCGACGCGTTCGCGGGCACGTTCGCCGCAGGGCTCGCCGTGGGGGCCGACGCGGTGGACGCGGCCCGGCGCGCTGTCGCCGTCGCGTCGGACAGCGTCACCCGACCCGGGACGCGTGTTGCGTACCGCCCGACGGGCGGACCCGGCCTGCCTGCGTTGTCCTGACGCCGTTCCATGGTGACCCTTGACAGGGAACCGTGTGATCGGACAACAGTAGACATCTATGGACATCTCGTCCAGGTTCGCGACGAGGGGGACGACGTGATCACCGCCCGAGCACCGCAGCAGATCGGCTACGCAGCCCAGCTAGACGACCTGGCGGAGGCCGTCGTCGCCAACGCCTCGCGGCGCTACGCCGAGGCCGCGGTGGCGGCTCGCACGGCCGCGCACTGCCCGCTGCGCGAGCTCGGCACGCAGGCGCTGGCCGAGCTGGCCGAGGCCCTCGCACACCTCGGGCACCGGGCCGAGCTGGACGCGGTGCTGGCCGAGCTCGAGCTGCGCTCCCGCCTGAGCGGGTCGACGCTCGTGCACGGCATGTCGGTGCGTGCGCACGCGGTCGCCGCGCGCCGCGGCGACGCCGAGCACCTGTTCCGTCGGGCGATCGAGCTGCTCGCCGCGACCTCGTCCGAGTCCGAGCTGGCGCGAGCGCACCTCACCTACGGCGAGTGGCTGCGTCGCGAACGTCGCCCCACCGATGCCCGACGGCACCTGCGGGAGGCGCACGAGCGGTTCGTGCGCATGGGCGCCGAGTCCTTCGCCGCCCGGGCCCAGGCCGAGCTGCGCGCCGCGGGCGAGCGGCTGCCGCAGCGCTCGTCGTCACCGGTCGACCTGACCGCGCAGGAGCGCCAGGTCGCGCTGCTGGCGGGTCAGGGCCAGACCAACAAGGAGATCGCGACGCAGCTGTACCTGAGCGCCAGCACCGTCGACTTCCACCTGCGCAAGGTGTACCGGAAGCTCGGCATCTCGTCGCGGCGCCAGCTGGCAGGCACTCAGCTCGACTGAGCAGCTGCTCGACCGCAGCGGGCTCTTGGCCGGATCGAACGCCGATGCCGACCGTCTCGCCGTCGAGCGCGGTGTGTTGTCGTTCGGCGCTCAGCCGATGAGCAGCGAGGCGAGCAGCGCCACGATGACCGAGTTGTAGAGGAAGGTCAGGATCGTGTGCAGGTTGACGACCTTGCGCATCGACGGCTCGGTGATGCTGACGTCGGTGGCGCCGAAGGTCGTGCTGACCGCGATGCTGAAGTACACGTAGTCGCCGAACGCGCCCGTGCGGTCACCGGGGAACTGCAGGGCCGGCTGCTCGAGGTCCTTCTGCGCGTAGTGCAGCGCGTAGGCGACGATCGACAGGCCCCAGCAGCACAGCAGGATGCTGAGCGTCAGCGGGACGAGGACCCACGGGTTGATCTGCACCCCGTCCAGGTGCGGGATGACCAGCACGACGAAGAAGGACACGGCGGTCGCCTCGACGGCGAAGGTCGGGCCGTCGCCCGCCGGGCTCACCCGCTGCCAGAACCGGCCCATCAGGGCGCTTCGCGCCGCCATGCGGGCCCGGAACTCACGTGCGTCGACGTGGGCGAAGGTGCGACGCGTCAGGATCGCGTAGACCACGCAGAACGCGTTCCACCCGATGAGCGCCAGCAGGATCTGCCGGCCGGCGCCGCGGAAGGCCTCGATGTCGGCCGGGAGCGTGAAGCCGAGCACCGTCGGCAGGACGACGGCGACGAGCGTGGCCCACATCGCCCGTCGACCGTCCGAGCACCACCGCAGGTCGGTGCGGTCCGGCAGCGGCCCGTCGTCCGCCGCCGAGCTCGGATCGGGTGCGTCGCTCACGGCTCGACAGTATGGACCTCGGCCGTCGCCGAGCCCGCCGATCCGCGGGCGGCGGTCCTCCTAGGACCGGAGGTGCTGCTCGATCGCGCCGACGAGCGCCGGGTCGTCCGGGGTGACCGCCGGGGCGAAGCGGGCGACGACCCGGCCGTCGCGCGCCACGAGGAACTTCTCGAAGTTCCACAGGTCGTCGGGGTCCTCGGTCGTCTCCAGGCCGTGGCCCTGCAGCGTGGAGCGGAAGCCGGCCTTGTCGCCCTGGGCATCGGGTGCCTGCGAGGTGAGCTCGGCGTAGAGCGGGTGCTGGTCCTCGCCGACGACGCTGATCTTGGAGAACATCGGAAAGGTCACGTCGTAGTTGGTGCTGCAGAACTCGACGATCTCGTCCTCGGTGCCCGGCTCCTGCCCGGCGAAGTCGTTGGCGGGGAACCCCGCGACGACGAGGCCGTCGTCCTTGTACTGCCGGTAGAGCGCCTCGAGTGCCTCGTACTGCGGGGTGAGGCCGCACTTGGAGGCGACGTTCACGACGAGCACCACCGAGCCGTCGTAGGCGCCGAGCGTCGTCGCCGCTCCGTCGATCGAGCTCACGGGGATCTGCTGCAGGTCGGTCATGACCGCTGCGAACCCCCTCCGTGCGGGCGCGATTCCTGCGGTCGCATCCCCGGCCGCACGGGGAGGCGGCGGGTAGTTTCCATCTCGACCGCGCGCGAGTCGATGGAACGAGAGCAGTCACGGTGACGGACGAACAACCGAACCCGGAGCAGTACGTCGTGCCCCACGCCGGCGATCCCGCCAGCGGGGCTCCGACCCCGGCGGCGGTGGTGCCCGCCCCGTCGACGCCGCCTGCGCCGGCACCCGCGCCGAGCGACGGCGACACCTTCCGCGGACGTCCCAAGCGCTCGAAGGGTCGCCGGTGGACGATCGTCGTGGGGCCGCTCGGCTCCGGCGTCGCCACGCTCGGTGCGCTGTTCGTGATCGCCGAAGCGCCTGCGGTGCTGGCGTGGTCGATGGTGGGCGTCGGGGTCGTCGCCGCGGCGGTCTCGCTCGTCGTCGCCCACCGGTAGTCGCCGGGCCCGCCCGATCCGATCCGGCCCGGCTCCACCCTCCTTCCTGTTCCCACC
>JAFAFZ010000612.1 GCA_023423215.1 Actinomycetes bacterium | reverse complement strand
TTCCGTTGGCCCTGCTGGGCGCGGCGTGCGGGAGCGACGACGGCGACGACACCGCGGCGGACACGTCGCTGCCCGAGGTGAAGATCGGCATCCAGGACTTCCCCGAGAGCCAGATCCTCGCCCAGGTCTACGGCCAGGCGCTCGAGGCGCAGGGCTTCACGGTCAGCTACCAGGAGCTGGGCGGCTACCGGGACCTCGTGTTCTCGTCCTTCGAGTCGGGTGACATCAACTTCACGCTCGAGTACGCCTGGGCGTCGCTGGAGTTCCTGAACGAGAACGCCGGTGAGGCGAGCGCCGACATCGACGAGGTGACGCCGCTGCTCGAGACGGCGTTGCAGGCCGAGGGCCTGACCGCGCTCGAGCCGTCGCCCGCGGTCGACTCGAACGCCTTCGTCGTCACGAAGGAGACCGCCGAGTCGAAGAACCTCACCTCGCTGGCGGACCTGACGCCGGACCTGAAGCTCGGCGGGTTCGCCGACTGCGCGACCAACGCGTACTGCATCCCCGGCCTGGAGTCCGTCTACGGCATCGACATGTCCTCGAACTTCGTGTCGGGCGACGGCGGCGAGCTGACCAAGACGGCGCTCACCGGCGGCGAGATCGACGTCGCGGTGCTGACGACGACCGACCCGTCGATCGTCGAGAACGACTGGGTCGTGCTCGAGGATCCCGAGGGCCTGATCAACGCCGACAACATCGTCCCGGTGCTCACCACCGACCTGCTCGAGGCCGGCGGCGACACGCTGCGCGACACGGTGAACGAGGTGTCGGCGGCGCTCGACACCGATGGGCTGCTCGAGCTCAACCGCCGCTTCGTGATCGACAAGGAAGATGCGGACGACATCGCGTCGGACTGGCTCGAGGAGCAGGGCCTCCTGAAGGACTGACGCGGCCAGGCCCGGCCCGTCCGACCGGGCTCCGCACGGGGGGCTACCGTCCCGTGCCATGGCTGCAACGGTGGAACCCACGGTCGTCACGCTCTCGGGCAGGAACCTGCCGGGAGGGCCCGTGGAGCCGCCGATCAGCCTCTCGGTGTACGACGAACCAGCACGGGGGGACGGCGAGGGCCGTCCCCCCGTGGTGTTCTGCCACGGGTTCCCCGAGCTGGCGTACTCGTGGCGACACCAGCTCCCCGCCGTCGCGGACGCCGGCTTCCGCGCCATCGCACCCGACCAGCGTGGCTACGGCGGCGCGTCGCGGCCCGAGGCGATCACGGACTACGGGCTGGGCCAGCTCTGCGGCGACCTGGCGGACCTGCTCGACGAGCTCGACGTCGAGCGCGCGGTCTTCGTCGGGCACGACTGGGGCGGCTTCGTCGCCTGGGCGATGCCGGTGCTGTTCCCCGACCGCTGCGCCGGTGTCGTCGGGCTGTGCACCCCGTACACCCCGTTCCCGTCGACCGAGTTCCTGAAGATGATGTTCGGCGAGGACCCGGAGCAGATGTACATGCTCTGGTTCCAGGAGCCGGGCGTGGCCGAGGCGTCGCTGGACGCGCACCCGTCGCTGGTGTTCGAGAAGCTCACCGTCGGCGGTGTCGACCCCGCGCAGCTCGCGGAGCTCGGCATGGCCCGCGAGGGCGGCGCGACGTTCAACCCGTTCATCGACCTGGAGTCGGTGCCGGCGCTGGGCCAGTCGCTGCTGTCGCCCGAGGAGCTCGACGTCTACGCGTCCACCTTCGCCCGCACCGGCTTCCGCGGCGGCATCAACTGGTACCGCAACATCGACGCGAACGGCGCGACCTACCCCGACGTCGGCAAGGTCCCGCTCGGGCTGCCCAGCCTGATGATCTGCGCGGAGTGGGATCCGGCGCTGCCGCCCGCGCTCGCGGCCGGCATGCCGACCGTGTGCTCGGACCTCGAGATGCACACGATCGAACGGGCCGGCCACTGGGTCCAGCAGGAGTTCCCCGAGCAGGTGAACTCGCTGCTCACCGACTGGCTCGTGCGGCGCTTCCCCGGCTGACGCCGTCCCCGCTCGTCACCGCGAGCGTCCGTCCGCAGCGACCACCTCGGCGAGCAACGACCGCAGCTGCTCGGTGCGCCGGTCCCAGGTGAAGCCGTCGCGCACGAAGCGCTGGCCGGCCTCGCCCATGCGGGTGGCCCGGTCGGGGTCGCCGAGCAGCGACGAGAGCGCGTCCAGGACCGAGCGCGGGTCCTCGCCGTCGACGAGCAGTCCGGTCGTGCCCTCGTCGAGTGCGTCGGGCACGCCGCCGATGCGGCCCGCCACGACCGGGCGGCCGACGGCCTGCGCCTGGATGAACACGATGCCGAAGGCCTCGACCTCGAGCCCGCCGCGCCGCTCGCGGCACGGCATGGCGAACACGTCGCCCGCGGCGTAGTGCGCGGCGAGCTCGTCGTCGGGCACCTGGCCCGTGATGGTCACGTGGTCCGCCACGCCGACCTCGGCGACGAGGTCGCGCAGGCGGTCCAGGTGCGGCCCTCCGCCGACCAGCAGCAGGCGAGCGCCGGGCACACGTCGGCGCAGCTCGGGCAGGCAGCGGATGAGCTGGTCCTGACCCTTGCGCTCGACGACGCGTGAGACGCACACGACGACGGGGTCGTCACCGAACCCGTAGCGCTCGCGCAGCGGGGTGCCGTCGACGCCGGCGTGGAAGACCGAGGTGTCGACCGCGGGTGGCAGGAGCGAGGAGCGCGGTCCGTCCCCGAACGCGTCGCGCAGCAGGTCCTCGCACCAGTGCGACACAAACGTCACCGCCGACGCGTCGCGGCCGATCGACCGCAGCAGCTGCCGACCGCCGGGTGCTCGCACCGTCGAGACCTCGAGCCCGTGGGTGAAGGCGACGTAGGGCACGCCGGTGCGGCGGCGCAGACCGGGACCCATCAGGCCCAGCGGGAAGGCGGCGCCGAACACGACGACCTCGGCGTCGGTGTGCTCGATGAGCCGCTGCGCGTGCCGGAAGGTGCGGTGCGAAGGCAGCAGGACCGAGCGCGGCTCGCGGACCACCCGGAAGGGCGCCGCCGCGTCCCACGTGGCGTCGCCCTCGTAGGACGACCCGTAGAGCGTGACGTCGTCGCCGTGGCGCACGAGCCCGCGGCAGAGCTCGTCGACGTAGTTCTGGATGCCGCCGACCCGTGGCGGCAGATCGTTGGTGACGACGAGGACCCGCATGCGCGCTCAGCGCACGGCGTCGCGGAAGAACGCGGTGGTCGCGTCCCAGCACTCCTGCGCGGTCGCGGCGTCGTAGACCTCGGGCCGGGCATCGTTGAAGAACGCGTGGTCGACGCCGGGGTGCACGTTCAGCACGGCGTCCTTGCCCAGCGAGCGCAGCTCGGCCTCGAGCGCCGCGGCGGCCTCGGGCGAGAAGAACCCGTCCTCGGCGGCGTAGTGGCCGCGCACCGGGGCGTCGATCGCGCTCCAGTCCGGCTCGGCCTCCGCCCACGGGATCAGCCCGTAGAAGGGCGCGCACGCGGCGACGTGCTCGGGCGACGTGGCAGCGATCATCAGGGCGAGCCCGCCGCCCATGCAGAAGCCGATCACGCCGACGCCGTCGGAGCTGACCGCGTCCGAGGAGCGCAGGAACTCGATGGCGCCGGTCATGTCCTTCGCGGCCTGCGGCAGGTTCAGCGCCATCATCAGCTTGCCGGCCTCGTCGGGCTCGGTCGTCGTGGCGCCGCGGTACAGGTCGGGGGCCAGCGCGCTGAACCCCGCGGCGGCGAAGCGGTCGACCACGTCCTTGATGTGCGGGACGAGGCCCCACCACTCCTGGATGACGAGCACACCGGGCCCCGAGCCGCCGTCGGCGGGGGCGAAGTAGCCCGATCCGGTGGTCCCGTTGGACGGGAACTCGACGAGGTGGCCTGGGCGGTCGGCGTCGGAATCCATGGGTGCGACAGTACCGTCCGTCACCCCACCGTCCGGGCCGGCGAGCCAGCGCTGCGTCAGCCGGCCAACCTGAAGAGCTCCGGCGCGACGGGGCAGTCGGTGTGCTGGAGCGCAGCCGTCGGGTCGAGCACGCCGCCGATCCCGGCGACGCGGTCGACCAGGTCCAGCGGCATGAGCTCCTCGGCGGCATCGAGGGGGTCGACCGTCTCGATCCAGCGGCCGTGCAGCGCCTCGAACATGCGCGCCGGCAGCAGCCGGCCGGCACCCGCGACCACCCACACCGCGACGCCGGCGTGCTGGGCTGCGGCCGCGGCGGCGAACGAGCCCGAGGGCACCAGCGCGGCGTCGGGACCGACGGCGAGCGCGTCGAGCAGGAGCACCTGCGAGGACAGGACCGCCTGGCCGGCGCCGCGAGCGGCCACGGCCGTCGACTCGACGTCCATGCGGTCGAGCTGACGCACGGCGTCGTCGGCCTCGCCCTCGACGTCGACCACGAGCACCTCGACGTCCCC
>JAFAFZ010000533.1 GCA_023423215.1 Actinomycetes bacterium | reverse complement strand
CGCTGGCGACCAGTGCGCAGCTGAAGGTGCGCTCGGCGCTCCCGCCCGAGCTGCGCTCGCGTGCGGCGCGGGTGTCCGAGCGGTTCCACCTGGACGCGCCCGGCTGGTTCCACCACCCCGAGGACCTGGGCGCGCTGCCCGTCGTCGCCGAGGCCGTGTGGGCGGAACGTCGGTTGGACCTCTCGTACGCACGTACGGCGGCGGGCAGCACGGCGGGCGTCGCATCGGTCGAACGGATCGTCGAGCGCCGAGTCGACCCGTTGGGCCTCGTGCTCAAGGCCGGGGTCTGGTACCTGGTCGCCGCGCACCGGGGTCGTCCGTCGACCTACCGCGGGAGCCGCGTGCGCCGGGCCGACGTGCGGGACGAACGCGCCTCGCGACCCCACGACTTCGACCTGGCGTCGTGGTGGGCCGAGTCGTCCGCCGCGTTCGACCGCTCGCTCCTGCGGTCGACCTGCGTGATCGAGCTGGACGAGCTCGCGTTGCGCCACCTGCGCCACGTCGTCGACCCCGCCGCGGTGGAACGGGCACGGGCCGCTGCGGTCGAGGTGGGCGCCGGCCGGCTGCGGATCGAGCTGGAGTGCGAGTCGGACGAGGTCGTGGCGCATCAGCTGATGGGGCTCGGCGGCGACTGGCGCGTCGTCGCGCCGGAGGCGGTGCGCACCCTGCTCCGCGACGCGGCACAGCGCCTGGTGGAGCGCCACGAGGGGCGGGCAGAGCGGACGGCGGAGCCCGTCCGGGGCGGCGGGGCAGGCAATTCACTTAAAACTTGATTGGGTTAGTCGGGTATTGCTACGTTGCCTGCGTCCGCCCCACCAGGAGCGGGACGAGTCCCCCCGACACCGTTGAAGGCATCGCCGCGATGACGATCACCGAACCGACCCCGACGGGCTTCCCCGCATCGCCCGACGACCGGGCCGCCGCCGCCTCGACCGCCCCCGATACCTCACCGCGGCTCGACCCCGTCGGCCTGACGCGGGTGGGCGACGCCCGGCGCCGCCGGCGGTCGTGGCACGTGCCCCGGTGGGTGCGGCGGCTCTCCGGACCCGTGCTGATCGTCGCGATCTGGCAGATCGTGTCCGAGGCCGGCTACCTGGACCCCCGCACCCTCGCTCCGCCGTCCACCGTGCTGAGCACCGGGTGGGACCTGATCAGCTCGGGCGAGCTGCAGGAGCACCTGCTGATCTCGCTGCAGCGGGTGCTGATCGGCCTGGCGCTCGGCGTCGCCGTCGGCCTGACCCTGGCGATCGTCGCCGGCTTGTTCCGCATCGGCGAGGACCTGGTCGACCCGACGATCCAGGTGCTGCGGGCCACGCCCGTCGTCGCGATCACCCCGCTGATCATCCTGTGGCTCGGCATCGGCGAGGCGCCCAAGGTCGCGATGATCGCCATCGGCGTCGCCTTCCCCGTCTACATCAACACGTACGCGGCGATCCGCGGCGTGGACTCCAAGCTCGCCGAGACGGCGACGACCTTCGGCGTGACGAAGCTCGGCTTCGTGAAGGACGTGATGATCCCCGGCGCGGTGCCCGGCTTCCTCGTCGGCCTGCGCTTCTCGCTCGCCATCGCCTGGCTGATCCTCGTCTTCAGCGAGCAGATCAACGCCAGCAGCGGCATCGGCTACCTCATGAACGAGGCGAGGGCCTTCTTCCGCACCGACATCATCGTCGTCGGTCTCATCATCTACGGCGTGCTGGGCCTGGTCTCGGACGCCATCGTGCGACTGCTCGAGAGGAGGCTCCTGTCATGGCGACGCGGTTTCGAGGGCACGTGAGCATCGAGGACCTGCCGGTCGGCGCCGAGGGCGCAGCCGTCTACGTCGACGGCGTCCGCCGGGTCTTCGACCAGCGCGCGGTGCTCGAGGGGCTGGACCTGCGGCTCGAGCCCGGCGAGTTCGTCGCCCTGCTGGGCCGGAGCGGTTCGGGCAAGAGCACCTTCCTGCGTGCGCTCGGCGGACTCGACCCCGACGTCGAGGGCGTCGTGCTGGTGCCCGAGCGCCGTGCGGTCGTCTTCCAGGAGCCCCGTCTCCTGCCGTGGAAGCGCATCCTGGCGAACGTGCTGCTCGGCCTGAAGGGCTCCGAGCACCGCGGGCGTGCCGTGGAGGCGCTGCGCGAGGTCGGGCTCGAGGGCCACGAGCGGGACTGGCCCATCACGCTGTCGGGTGGCGAGGCGCAGCGCGTCGCGCTGGCCCGGGCGCTGGTCCGTGAGCCGCAGCTGCTGCTGCTCGACGAACCCTTCGGCGCGCTGGACGCGCTCACCCGCATCCGCATGCACTCGCTGCTCCAGGAGCTGTGCCAGCGCCACCGTCCCGCGGTCCTGTTGGTGACCCACGACGTCGACGAGGCCATCCTGCTCGCCGACCGGGTGCTGGTCCTGACCGATGGACGCATCTCGCTCGACCTGCCGATCGAGGTGCCCAGCCCCCGCCTCCGCTCCGATGCGGCGTTCGGACGGCTGCGCTCCACCCTGCTCGCCGAGCTCGGCGTCGACGAGGCCGCCGAGGGCGACCACGGAGCGGCGCTCCACTGATCTGACGTGGCCGACCGGCCACGTCCACTTCGCCCGGTGCGGGGCGCGTGCTGCGGGTCCGGTGCTGACGGACCGGACCCGCAGCGCAGATCGCACGCCCACGCCGGCCCGCGTGGGCATTCCATGCAACTCCGATCAACAACATCAACAATCAGGAAAGAGGGACCATGGCCCTGCTCGAGTCCACCGACGCCCCGACCGATCCAGCATCGACCCACATCGACGTCCGGCCCCTCACCACGAACGTCGGTGCCGAGATCCACGGCGTCGACCTGCGGGTCGACCTCGACGAGGCCACCGTCGCGGACATCCGTGCCGCGCTGCTGCGCTGGAAGGTCGTCTTCTTCCGGGACCAGGACCTGACCTCGCAGCAGCAGATCCGCTTCGGCGACCGCTTCGGCTCGGTCACGCCGGCGCACCCGACGCTGCCGGGCCTGGACGGCCAACCCGAGATCCTGTCGCTCGACAGCCGCGTCTTCCGAGAGGTCGCCGAGGCGCTCGCCGCCGGCGGCGACAAGGCCGAGGCCTTCGAGAAGCTGGGCGAGTACGCGGACGGCGGCTGGCACACCGACGTGACGTTCGTGCACAACCCGCCGCTCGGCTCGATCCTCCGGGCGATCGAGGTGCCGCCCTACGGCGGCGACACCCACTGGTCGAACCTGGTCGCCGCGTACCAGGGCCTGTCCCCCGCCTTCCGGGCCTACATCGACACGCTGCAGGCGGTGCACACCAACGAGCTGCAGGTCGGCAGCGGCGGGGCGTTCCCCGAGCTGAAGAAGGCGTTCGAGGCCCGTCCCTACCGCAGCGTGCACCCCGTGGTCCGCGTGCACCCCGAGACGGGTGAGAAGGCGATCTTCGTGACGCCCGGCTTCACCCGCTCGATCGTGGGGCTGACCAGGTCCGAGAGCGACGCGACGCTCGGCCTGCTGTTCGAGCAGATCGCGAAGCCGACCTACACCGTGCGCTTCCGCTGGCAGCCGGGCAGCATCGCCTTCTGGGACAACCGCGTGACCGCGCACCTGCCGCCGACGGACCTGAAGGGCGTCGCGCACGACCGGGTGCTGCAGCGCATCACGCTCGCCGGCGACGTGCCGGTCGGACCCGACGGTCGCAGCTCCGAGTCGCTCGAGGGCGGCCGCTTCGACTGAGCCGTCGGCCGGGTCCCCCTCCCGGCCGCACCGTCCGGGCGTCGCGCCGCCGTGGTCATCCCCCTGTGC
>JAFAFZ010000521.1 GCA_023423215.1 Actinomycetes bacterium | reverse complement strand
GTACCCCGTCACGGGGTACCTCGACGAACAGAACAAGCAGGTCAGCGGTCGGACAGCTCGTCGATCAGGCGGGCGAGCGCGTCGGGGTCCTCCTGCATCACCTGGTGGCCGACGCCGTCGAGCACGTGCAGGTCCGCACCGGGGATCGCCTCGGCCACGAGCCGTGCGTGCGCCGGGGGAGTGAGGCGGTCCGCGCTGCCGACCACCACCATCGTCGGCACCTCGACCGCGCCCAGGTCCTCCCGCACGTCGTGCGCGGCGATCGCCCGGCCCGCGTCGCGTGCCACCTCGGGGTCGATCTCGGCGAGCATGCGCCGCACCTCGTCGATGGCCTTCGCGGAGGGATGGCGTCCGAACACCGAGCGCACCAGCAGCGCCGACAGGTCGGTGTCGCGCCACGAGGGCGAGACCCGGGGCTGGAGCAGCTCGGCGGTCTGGCCGGTGATCAGGTTGACCAGCCCGACGGCGCCACCGGCGAGCGCGGGCAGCGCCATGGTGGCGGCGCTGGTGGCCAGGAACATCAGGTGCGCGACGCGCTGCTCCTGGACCTCACGGTGCTGCGCGCAGAAGGCGCCGAGCGCCATGCCGCCCATCGAGTGGCCGACGACGAGCGCTCGGTGCAGGTCGAGGTGATCGAGCACGACCCGTAGGTCATCCGCGATGGCCTCCATCGTCACGCCGTCGCTGCCGACGGTGGACGCGCCGTGGCCCCGCATGTCCCACGCGACCACCCGGTGACGACGGGGGAGCGTGTTGAACTGCGCCGCCCAGACCCACCACTGCAACGTCACGCCGTGCAGCAGGACCACCGGGATCGGCTCGCCGTCGGGGTCGGCACCGCCCGACGGCTCGATCGGGCCGCCGATGCGCTCGACCACGTGGATCACGGCGCCGTCCGGCGTGAGCACGTCGTGGTGGCGCACCTCGGTGTGCACCTCGAGGATGGGGTCGAGCTCGGGGTCGTGCGCACGCCGCACCCGTCGACCGGCCACCCGCACCGCCGTTCCGGTGGCCAGCGCCGCCATGCCCAGGCCGAGCGCCGCCGCGCCGATCGCACGAACGGGTCGCCGCCGGGAAGCCATGGCGGCAGGGTACCGGCACCCCGGTACGATCCCCGCCCATGGCCAAGGCACCCATCCTCACCCCTCGAGCCGAGGACTTCCCCCGCTGGTACCAGGACCTGCTGACGAAGGCCGAGCTGGCCGACAACGGACCCGTGCGCGGGACGATGGTCATCCGCCCGTACGCATACGCCATCTGGGAGCGCATGGTCGACGAGGTCGACGCACGCATCAAGGCCGCAGGTGCGCAGAACGCCTACTTCCCGCTGTTCATCCCCGAGAGCTACCTGCAGCGCGAGGCCGAGCACGTCGAGGGCTTCAGCCCCGAGCTGGCCGTGGTGACCCACGGCGGTGGCAAGGCCCTCGAGGAGCCGGTGGTCGTGCGCCCCACCTCCGAGACGGTCATCGGCGAGTACATGGCGAAGTGGATCCAGTCGTACCGCGACCTGCCCTTGCTGCTGAACCAGTGGGCGAACGTCGTGCGGTGGGAGCTGCGCCCGCGCCTGTTCCTGCGCACCAGCGAGTTCCTCTGGCAGGAGGGCCACTGCGCCCACGCCACCCAGGACGACGCGCGTGAGTACGCGGCGCGCATCCTGCACGACGTCTACCGGGACTTCATGGTCGACGTGCTGGCCATCCCCGTGTACACCGGTCGCAAGATCCCCGAGGAGCGCTTCGCCGGGGCGATCAACACGCTGACCTGCGAGGCGATGATGGGCGACGGCAAGGCGCTGCAGATGGGCACCAGCCACGAGCTCGGCCAGAACTTCGCTCGCGCCTTCGACATCGGCTTCCAGGACGACCAGGGCGTGCGCCAGCTGTGCTGGACGACCTCGTGGGGCGTGTCCACCCGGATGATGGGCGGTCTGATCATGGCCCACGGCGACGACCGCGGCCTGCGGGTGCCACCTCGCCTGGCGGCGGTGCAGGCGGTCGTGCTGGTGGTCAAGGACGACGACGGCTCGGTCACCGAGGCCGCCCGGCAGCTCGTCGACGAGCTGGCTGCCGCGGGCGTGCGGGTGCAGCTCGACGCCCAGGTGGCCACGGCGTTCGGACGCCGCGCGACCGACTGGGAGCTCAAGGGCGTGCCCCTGCGCATCGAGGTCGGACCCCGCGACCTGGCCGAGGGCCGGGTGACCGTCGCACGCCGCGACGACGGCGAGAAGTCCTCGGTCGAGCTGGGTGCGGTCCCCACGCACGTCACGACGACGCTCGACGCGGTGCAGTCCGCACTGCTCGCCGAGGCGACCACCGCTCGCGACGAGCGCACCGTGGACGTGTCCACGGTGGACGAGGCGGCCGAGGCCGCGGTGACGGGCTTCGCCCGCATCCCGTGGGCCGCGCTGGCGGACGGCGGTCTCGAGCAGCTGGGTCGCGACGCCATCACGGTGCGCTGCCTCCAGCGTCCCGACGGCACGCTGCCCCAGTCCGACGACGAGCCCGGCGCGCTGGCGCTCGTCGCCCGCTCCTACTGACAGGAGCGCGGACCGGCTCCCGACGCACCGGGCGCGCATCGGCTAGACTGTGCTCGTTCCGGTTCTCCGGGAGGCGTGGGCCTTGCCCACGCCTTTTCTATGGTGCCGACCCGTTCAGCGCCTGGTGGCCGTCCGTCGATCCGTCGCCGGCCGGTCGCTCGAGCCGGACGTCGTCGACCACGTCGTGCCCACGGGTGCGGCCCGAGCACCACCGAGGAGGACCATGGGCATCACCGCCGACCGGCTGACCGACCTCGTCCTGCCCGTGCTCGCGGACCTCGGCCTGGAGCTCTACGACCTGGACTTCAGCGGCAGCAGCCTGCGCGTGCTGGTCGATCGCCCCGGCGGCGTCGATCTGGACGCGTTGACCTCCGCCACCCGGGCGCTGTCCGCGGCGCTCGACGACGCCGACCTGATCGCCGCGGCGTACACCCTCGAGGTGTCCAGCCCCGGCATCGAGCGGAACCTGCGCACCCCCGCCCACTGCGCCGGCGCCGGCGGCGAGGCGGTCAAGGTGACCACCCGCCCCGGCGTCGAGGGCGAGCGTCGCGTCGAGGGCCGCCTCGTGGCCGCCCAGGACGACCAGCTGACGATCGAGTCCGCCGATGGCACCCGCCGCACCCTCGCGCTGGGCGACGTGCAGCGCGCGAAGACGGTCTTCGTCGACCCCGCGTCCCCCAAGCCGGGCGCCGGCTCCAAGCCGGGCAAGGGCTCGAAGCCGGGCAAGGGCTCCAAGCCCGCCAAGGGCTCGAAGCCCGCCAAGGGCTCGAAGCCGGCCGAGGGCGCCGCATCCTCCCGAACCACGCCGACGGCCCACGGGGCCGGGACGGCCGCCGATCCTTCCACGACCCAGAGTGAGGGCACCCCATGAACCCAGAGATGATGGAGGCGCTCCAGGCGCTCGCCGCGGACCGCGGCATCACCGTCGACACGCTCTTCTCGGCGCTCGCCGAGGCGCTCGAGGCCGCCTACAAGAAGCAGCCGGACGCGCTCGAGTTCGCGTGGGTCAACATCGACACCGAGACCGGTGAGATCCGCGTGCTCGCCCAGGAGCTCGACGAGGACGGCGAGCCGATCGGCGAGGAGCTCGACGTCACGCCCGAGGACTTCGGGCGCATCGCCGCGCAGACCACCCGCCAGGTGATGACCCAGCGCATCCGAGAGGCCGAGCGAGAGCTCAAGTACGAGGAGTACGCGGGCCGAGAGGGCGACATCGTCACGGGCATCATCCAGCAGTCCGACTCCCGCTACACGCTGCTGGACCTGGGCCGCGTCGAGGCGCTCCTGCCGCAGTCCGAGCAGGTCTCCTACGAGCGCCCCGACCCCGGCGAGCGCGTGAAGGCGTACATCGTCGAGGTGCGACGCACGGCGAAGGGTCCGCAGATCGTCGTCTCCCGCACCCATCCGGGCCTCATCAAGCGGCTCTTCGAGCTCGAGGTGCCCGAGATCGCCGACGGCGTCGTCGAGATCAAGGCCTGCGCCCGTGAACCAGGGCAGCGCACGAAGATCGCCGTGTGGTCCAACGACCAGAACGTCGACCCGGTCGGCTCCTGCGTCGGTGCCCGCGGGGCACGCGTCCGCATGGTCGTCAACGAGCTGCGCGGCGAGAAGATCGACATCGTCCCGTTCTCGGACGACCCCAACGACTTCGTGATGAAGGCGCTCCAGCCGGCCAAGGTCAAGGAGGTGCGCATCAACCACGAGACCCGGGTCGCCGAGGTGATCGTGCCGGACTTCCAGCTGTCGCTGGCCATCGGCAAGGAGGGGCAGAACGCCCGCCTCGCCACCCGTCTGACCGGGCTGCGCATCGACATCCGCTCCGAGACCGAGATCGCCGAGCAGGAGGCCTACGAGCGCACCTACAGCGGCGACACCTGGGCCGACGGCGAGTGGATCGTGGACCCGTCCACCGGCGAGCAGCTCTGGCAGCCCGCGGACGGTGGCGCGCCGCTCACCATCGAGCAGTGGGAGGCCGCGCAGGCCAACGCTGCGGTGGACGAGGTCACCGAGGCCGTCGAGGAGGCGCTGGCGGACGACGTCGCCGCCGCCGTCGACGAGGTCTCCGAGGTCATCGCCGAGGCCGAGGTCGACGAGGAGGAGGCCGAGCTCGAAGAGGTCGCTGCGGTCGACGAGCTCGTCGACGAGATCGGCGCGGAGGAGATCGTCGAGGAGCTGGTCGAGGAGGCCGTCGAGGAAGCGGTCGCCGAGGCCGTCGCCGAGGAGCTCGTCGAAGAGGCCGTCGTCGAGGCGGTGCTCGAGGAGGCCGTGCTCGAAGAGGTCGCGGAGGAGCTGGCCGACGAGGCCGCGGAGGGCGACGCTGACGAGCGCTGAGCCGGTCCGGACCTGCGTCGGTTGTCGGCGCAGGTCTCCGGCCTCCTCGCTCTTCCGCTGCGCAGCGGTCGGGGGGGGGGGGGGGGCCCGCCCCC
>JAFAFZ010000502.1 GCA_023423215.1 Actinomycetes bacterium | reverse complement strand
ACGGTGCCGTACTCGCCCGGACGGGTCTCGATGCCGATCAGGTCGCCGAGCGACATGACCAGGCGGTCGCGCTCGTCCGCCAGGTCGTCGGGCGACATGCCGGCGGCGGTCGCCTGCGAGATCGCGTGGTTGAGCTCGGCGATGCGGCTCGGCGGGCCGGCGACGTCGGCCGACAGGGCGATGCTCGAGGCGGTGGTCCCGGTGGGGTCCCAGAAGTTCAGGTTCACGTCCGCAGCGGCCATGCCCTGGCCGGTCTGGTGGACGGCGTTGACGGTCGCGACGAGCCTCGCCGCCACCGCGTCCAGGTCGCTCACGGCGTGGGGGATGTGGTCGTTGGCCGCGTTCAGCAGTCCGCCGATGCGGCCGTTGGTGACCGTCGCGGGGTAGCCGTCACGCGCCCACTGCACCTGGACCTGGTCCAGGCCGGTGCCGGCGTAGGGCCCGGTCAGGGGACCCGGCTCGCCGACGCGGAGCTGCTCGGACTTGTTGCCCGACACCAGGGCGGTGCCGCCGAGGGTGACGTTCACGGTGCCGTACTCGCCCGGACGGGTCTCGATGCCGATCAGGTCGCCGAGCGACATGACCAGGCGGTCGCGCTCGTCCGCCAGGTCGTCGGGCGACATGCCGGCGGCGGTCGCCTGCGAGATGGCGTGGTTGAGCTCGGCGATGCGGCCGGCGGTCGCGTTGACCTCGGCGACGAGCGTCGTGGCCTCCTCGACGGCCGAGTCGCGCATCTTGCGCATGTCGGCCGACACCCGGTTCAGGCTCGAGGCGACGGTCGAGGCCTGCTGGAGCACGGCGATGCGCCCGGCGGAGTCGCCGGGGTTGTTCGCGACGTCGTCCCACGCGGCGTAGAAGTCGCCGAGCTGGGCGGCCAGGCCGACGTCGGACGGCTCGGGGATGGCGACCTCGAGGCGCCCCAGCGCCGTCGCCTCGGTGGAGAGGCGGGCCGAGGTGCCGTGCTCGCGCAGCGCCCGGGTCTCGAGGAACTCGTCGCGGATGCGGGTGACGTCGGTGACCGACACGCCGTTGCCGCCCGCCACGCCGGGCCGGGAGAACATGGACGGCACCGTCCAGGAGCCGACGGGGCTGAGCTCGACGCGGCGACGGCTGAAGCCCTCGGTGGCCGAGTTCGCGATGTTGTGCCCGATCGTGTCCAGGCTGCGGCGGTGCGCCAGGAGCCCGCTCAGGGCGGTGTTCAGGGACGAGAAGCTCGACATGGCGCTCAGGCCTCCCGGTCCACGAGGACCGCGGCGTCGGGCGCGGCGGTGGCCGAGCTCGAGCGGCCGTACGAGGTCTCGGGCGAGCTTCCGAAGGACTCGAGCAGGTCCCGGACGTCGGTGAGGCCGTGGTGGAGCAGGTCGCGGTTGCTCTTGGCGGCGTCCTCGGCCTCGGTGGCCAGGCGCAGGAACTCGGTGTGGTGCTCGGTCAGCACCATGTCCCAGGGGGAGTCGACCGCGGCGATCAGGTCGCGCAGGCTGGCGTCGGGTGCGGTGCCGAGCAGCGGGCTGAGGTCCTCGACCAGGCCGATTCGGCTGCGCTCGTGGCGGCGCACGTCCTCGATGGCGTCGTCGACGTCCTCGGTCGACATGGCGATCCACTGGTTCCGACCGCTGGCGAGCACCAGCTGCTGCACCTCGAGCCGGTAGATCAGGCGGGTGATCTGCTCGCGCTGGCGCCAGAGGGCGTGGCTGAGCTCGGACAGCACGCGCTCGGCGCCCAGCTGCATCGACGTGCCGGGCGTCGCTCGCGCCGACTCGTCCGGGTTCGGGGAGACCTCAGGTACGGGACTCATGTTGTCGTGATCGGCGCCCTGCGTGGCCAGATGAGTGAAACCCGAACTTCGGCACGAGTGCCCGCGAACGGCCGAGATCCTTGTAGTGGAGCGCTACATCGCACGTAGGCGTGCGCTACGCCGCAAGGAACAAGGCCACGCTGCGCGCGCAGGGCAGGGCATGGGTCGTTCGGCCCATCGGCGTGAAAGTTCGGACGAACCCTCAGGGGTGGCGATCCCGGGACCGATGGACCAGTGCGCCGCCGATCGAAGGAGTCGATCGACGACAACCCCCAATCACGGAAGAGAAGGGCACCAACATGCGCATCAACCAGAACATCCAGGCGTTCAACGCCTACCGCAACCTGTCCACCACCAACACGGCGATGGGCAAGAGCCTCGAGAAGCTGTCCTCCGGCTTCCGCATCAACCGGGCTGCCGACGACGCCGCTGGTCTCGTCATCAGCCAGGGCCTGCGTGCGCAGGTGTCCGGTCTCAAGCAGGCCACCCGCAACGCCCAGGACGGCATCTCGGTCGTGCAGACCGCAGAAGGCGCCCTGAACGAGGTCCACTCCATGCTGAACCGCATGCGTGACCTGGCGGTGCAGTCGGTGAACGCCTCGAACGACACCGACGCCCGCACCGCTGCGAACAACGAGATCACCGAGCTCAAGTCGGAGATCTCCCGCATCGCCACGCAGACGAAGTTCGGCAGCCAGCCGCTGCTGGACGGCTCCTACGGCCTGAGCCCCTCGACGACGAGCGCCAACGTGGCCGCCGCCACGGTCACCCTGACCGCCGGCGACACGTTCAACTTCACCGTCGACGGCGTGGCCGTCACGACCGCGGCGGTGACCGCGGGCGAGGCCGGTGCCTACACGGGCAACGACCTGGCGACGTTCATCCAGGACGAGGTCCGTGCGGGCCTCCTCGGTGCGGGTCGCGCCGACCTGGCCGACAAGTTCACCGTCAAGGCCGAGACGGCCGGTGCGGGCTTCAGCCTGTCGGTCGAGCAGGGTGGCGGGTTCGACATCACCGTCGCCGGCCGTGCGGGCA
>JAFAFZ010000495.1 GCA_023423215.1 Actinomycetes bacterium | reverse complement strand
CCGCCTCCGAGCGGGACACCTCGTGGACGTGGGCGCCCCCGGCTCGCACCGATCGGCAGCTGCGCCGGGAGCTCGAGGCCCGACGGCTCCAGGCGGCGCTCCGACGCAGCGCCAAGGAGCGGATCCCACCGGAGGACGACACCGGCGTCGCCAGCTGAGCCCGTGAGCCGGGCGGGTCGGGGACGAGTCGGGGCTCAGCCGGTCCGGGGCTGGAACAGCTCGATCACGTTGCCGGAGGGATCCTGGACGAGGATCTGCGACCCGCCGGGTCCGACGACGACCTCGTTGCGGAACGATGCGCCCGCCGCTGCGAGGCGCGCGACCTCGGCGTCGAGGTCGTCGAGCACCAGGTGGATGCGGTTCCAGCCTCCCGGACCGGGGACCTCCCCGTCCGGCATCGCCCGCCCTGCCGAGCTGGTCGGGCCGCTGAGGAGCAGCCGGAGGTTGCCCCGTCGCACGTCGGCGAACGCCGGTGCGAAGTCGTTCAGGACCTCGAAGCCGAGGACGTCGGTGTAGAACGCGGCCGACTCCTCGACGTCGTGGACCATGTAGCGCACGCTGACCGTTCCCTCGTCCATGGACTTCCTCCGGTGTCAGTTCCCGATCGAGGCGATCAGGAAGTGGATGCGGCGTTCGAGCTCCTCGGCGGTCCGCTCGAACGCCGGGTAGCTCTCGGTGTCGGTCGCCCCCTCGATCGACGGGTCGGGGATGCTCCAGTGCACCCGGCGGTGCGCTCCCGGACGGTCCGGGCAGACCTCCCGCACCCGGTCGCACAGGGTCACGACCACGTCGAAGTGGACGCCGGCCAGGTCGTCCACGTGCGTGGCACGCGCGTCCGAAATGTCGATCCCGTGCTCGGCGAGCACCCGCACCGCGTTGGGGTGCACCGCCTTGGGCGCACTGCCGGCGCTCGCGGCGACGAGCGCCCCGCCGGACATCGATGCCAGCAGCGCCTCGGCGATCTGAGAGCGCGAGCTGTTGCCCGTGCAGAGGAACAGCACGGATCCCGCAGGGGCGCTCGCGTCGTGGCGCACGGGTGCGGATGCGAGACCGGGGTGCAGCGCACTCCCTGCCGCTCCGAGCAGGTCACCGCAACGATCGAGGTCCACCGCGTAGTAGGCGTCGCGCCGGTCCGCAGTGCTGCGCCGCGAGGACACGAGACCGGCCGACCGGAGCTGGCGCAGGTGGTACGACACGAGGTTCTGCGGACGGCCGATCAGCTCGGTCAGCTCGCGGACGGCCCGGTCGCTGTCGGCCAGCTCGCTCAGGAGCTGCCAGCGGACCGGGTGCGCGGCGAGCTGGAGGAACGGCGGCGGACCCGACCGGGGACAGCGCTGCTCGGCAGCGGTGCGAGCCATCGACGCACGGTACCCATCACTGAGAGATGCATCAATCCTTCTTGATGCATCTTCGCGATCCAGGACGGACGCCGACAGCATCGGCGCCGTCCCGTCCTCCGCCCCGCGGTGCTCCGGGCCGGCGACCTTCGCCGAGCGGAGCAGGTCGGACGCGGCTCAGGCCTCGTCGGACTCGTCTGCTTCGTCGGCGCGGCTCGTCGCGCCGATGCACCGGCTGATGATCGCCTGGCAGACGATCGAGAACAGGGACCACCTGCCGCCCCGGTAGGAGCGCTGGGACCTGACCGCGTGCGGGTCGATGCGGTTCATCCGCTCGGAACCGCCGGCGGTGCCCAGGAGCAGCAGGCTGACCTGCTCGCCGTCGAGTCCGGCGTCGAAGTCCAACGCCATCCACGCGGCGAGGCCCTCCAGCCGTCCCGCCTGCTCCTTCACCGCCAGCTCGAGCGTGTCGCGCATGCGGCCCCGCACCCCCGGATCCGTCAGCTGACCACGGAACGCGAAGCGGGCGCGCACCGGCTGCCCGGGGGGTGCAGGCGGCTCTGCGTTGACGATCTCCCCGATCGTGAGCGCCAGCTCCGTCGGATCGTCCAGCGAGAGCACCGAACGGAGCGCGGCGTCGTCGAAGTCGGCGAAGTAGTCCTCGAACTCCCGTCGGCTGAGGTAGCCGTGCAGCTCCGCCTGGAACTCGGCCTGCGAGCCCCACACGTCGTACAGGTGGCGCCGCGACACGCCCGCCGCCCGGGCCACCCGGTGCATCGTGACATGGCCCAGCACGTCGCTGTGGTCGTCGACCTTCGCCGACTCGGGGCCCTCGCCGGCGATCAGGTCGAACAGGATCTGTCCTCCGGCGTGCAGCGCGCGTCGCCGTGCGGGCGTCGAGCCGGGATGCTCCCAGTCCTCGTCGACGCTCGGCGGATCCGCTGCCGGACGCACGCTCGCCCCACGGGCCCCCGGCTCGGTCAGCTCTTCCAGGACGCACCACACCGCGAACGCCAGGACCGACCAGCTCCGGGGGTCGTCCAGCGGGGTCGGCGCTCGCGCGACCATCAGATCCGGTGCCGTCCAGCTCAACATGGC
Source organism: Actinomycetes bacterium (assembly GCA_023423215.1). Lineage (GTDB taxonomy): Bacteria > Actinomycetota > Acidimicrobiia > Acidimicrobiales > Microtrichaceae > JAFAFZ01. The sequence continues at coordinate 4,796 of JAFAFZ010000495.1, read as the reverse complement.
GCTGCCGTCCACGAGCATCGTGACGGCGAGCGTCAGGTCCTCGACGCTCAGGGACGGCACCGGTCGGCGGCCGGCGACGTCGAGCGCTCGTTGCACGTGACGAGCAGCTGCGGCTCGATCCCGACGCTCGAGCGACGTGCGTCGTCGGGCGACGCGCTCGGGGAGCTGGTAGGCCAACGACGCGGAGCGCAGCGCCAGACGCGGGTCCCCGGCGAGGCGCTCCTGGACCCCGTTGAACCAGGTGCGTGTGGCCTCCCTTGGATCGGGCGCCGACTCGACCGCCGGGGCGAGCCCCGAGGTCGAGCGGACGATCCACGGGTCGTCCTCGACCTCGGTCAGGAGGTGCGTCGCCAGGTCCACCCAGAACTCGTGCTGGGTGGGCCAGAGCTTGTAGAGCGCTGCTCTCGACAGACCGAGGCGCTCGGCCACGTCGCTCAGCTTCACGTGCGACACGAGGTGTCCGAACGCCGGCTCTCCCGCCGGTTCGGACTCGGCCACGGAGGCCGCCGCCGCCAGGTACCTCGTCCGCGATGCTGGCCCGCTCACGGGCCCGAGTCTCCCAGACCCTCGAACCGGACCTCGACGTCGCGACGGCGGCCGTTCACACGTTGTCACCCTCGTGCACGAGTTGTCACCCCCCGCGGATCTCATGCACGTCGATCGGACGTCGAAGAGAACGGCGGCCACGGCGCGTCCTGCGCCGGTTGGTCGTGACGGGGCGTGGTGTCGCGCCCGGAGAGGTCTGGGGCAATGGCGAGGAGCAACCGGGTCATCGGACAGCGGGCGCAGCACCGGCGTGCGCGCGCCGCACGGCTGACGGCGGCGATCGCCGCAGCGATCGCCGTGCTCCTCACCCCGATGGGCGTGCCGGCCGTCGGGGCGGTTCCGGGCGACGCGCTGCCGCAGCTCACCTCGAAGACGACCTCGCAGGCGACGGCAGCACCCGGGGATCTGATCCAGTACGCGATCAACTACACCTGCTCGAACAACACGCCGGCGTCGGACACGTGCGACGGCGCGACGTTCCGCGATCCGATCCCCACGTTCATCGACGTCTTCGGCGAGACCGCACCGCTCGAGTTCGTCTCGGCGACCGGTCCTGCGTCGGTGTGGCCGTCCGGGTTCAGCCTGGACACGATGACGAACCCGCCGGCAGTCGTCGCGACCGCCGGGTCCTGGGCGCCCGGCACCTCGGGCGTGATCTTCGTGACCGTGCGGGTCCCGGTGGGCACCGTCCCGGTCGCGCCGCAGATCGTCTCGAACACCGCGACGGTCGGCGATCCGGACGACGGCGCGTACTTCGACGACTCGACGACGGCGACGACCTCGATCGCCGCGACGGCGCCCGTGTGGGCCGTGTCGAAGCTCGGTCCGACGACGGGGACCCGCATGGGTCGCAACTACGACTGGCGCATCTCGGTCTGCGGTCCGGCGACGTCGTCGCTGTGGCCCGTCTTCGAGGTCACCGACACCTTGCCGGCCGGCACCGAGTTCGTCGGCGCGACGAACGCGGGAGTGTTCACCGACGACGGCGACACACCCGGCGTGTCGGACGGTGCGGCGACCGTGACGTGGACCTTCGACGCAGCCAACCGGCCGCCGATCGGCAGCGACGGGTGCTTCCGCATGAGCGTGACCGCTCGGTTCCCGTTCGGCTACGTCGATCCGGTCTCGGTCGATCCCGCGAACGACGACAACGTCGACGCCGCGGTCAAGACCGACGTCGCCACGGGGCTCGGCAAGAACCTGCCGTCCGATCCGGGTGTCCCGCTCGGCGTGGCGCCGTGGTCCACGACGCTCCTGCTCGAAGAGGGGCTCGGGTCGTTCGACACCCAGAAGCGGTTCAGCGACCAGGCCGGAGCGGACAACTTCTACGCGACGACAGGCGATGCGGTCCGGTTCAACCTGTCCGGGTCGATCGACAGCGATCTGCCCGTCGACCGGGTGGAGATCCGTGACGGCACGTGGGGGTTCGACGACGGGGTGACGACCACGGGTGGCGATGGCATGCCCGAGAGCTTCTCGGTGAACAGCGTGACGCCGGGGACCTGGAACAGCGCGATCACCGCGACGCTCGAGGGGTCCAACGACGACTTCGCGTCGTCGACGACCATCGCGGCCGGCGTGGCGAGCGGCGACGCCGACATCGCCGTGTCCGGCTTCCGTTCGGTCCGCTGGGTCTGGGGTGGCATGACGGACTCCGTCCCCGGCAACTTCGCGGCGTCCGGACAGGTGATCTCGGGAACGGTGGGCTCGCCGTCGAACGCCGCCGGGCTCTACACCAACACCTCACGCATGACGGTGACCCGGGCCGGCGTCGACTCCACCGACAGCTCCTCGGACCAGTACCTCCTGGAGCCGGCCCTGCCGCACGCCGGGATCACCAAGACCTCGTCCAGCACGAGCCGGCAACCCGGTCAGACCAACACGTACACGATCACGATCGGCAACTCTGCGGACGCGACCGGCGATCTGGTCGATCCCTACGTCGAGGATTGCGTGCCGGCACCGTTCCTCGTCCAGGGCGCCCCCACGCTCGGCCCGGGGTGGAGCGTCGGCGCGCCGCTGCCGACCTGCGCCACCGGCGAGACCCCGTTCCGCTTCGACTTCACCGGGGTGCTGACGCCCGGCGACACCTCCCCGTCGATCAGCTACGTGATCCGGGTCGCCGGAGCAGCCGATCCTGGCGGCATCGCGCCCGCAGGCGTGTACCCGAACACCGCGACCGTGCACCCCGACGGCGGCGGAGCCTTCGGGCACTGCCGCAACACCAACCCGGTCTGCGGGTCGACGCGCAACGTCGTGATCCAGCCGGTGATCGAGCTGGCGTCCCAGAAGTGCGTCACCGGCGACCTGGACGGAGGCGTCTTCCGGCCCGGTCCGAGCTGCGATCCGAGCGAGTCGCTGCTCGCCGCCCAGACGGTGCCCGGCGGTGGCATGACGTGGTCGCTTCGGCTGCAGAACACCGGCAACACCGACGTCGAGGGCATCGACTTCATCGACATCTTCCCGAGGCCCGGCGACACCGCAGTCATCTCCGGATCCGGAGGCTCGCTCAACCCGCGTGGCAGCGAGTGGACCCCGTACCTGACCTCGCCGATCCAGGCGCCCGCCGGATGGACCGTCAGCTACTCGACGAGCACGAACCCGTGCCGCGGCGAGGTCGGCGGTCCCACCACCGGGTGTCAGGCCCCGGGATGGACGACCACTCCGTCGATCGATCAGCTCCCGAGCTTCCGCTCCGTGAAGTTCACCCACGTCGGCGTGCTCGCCCGAGGTGACTCGGCCAGCTTCGAGTGGGACATGCGCGCACCGGTGAACGACGCGACCTACGACCAGGACGGCACGTTGCCGACCGACGACTACGAGTTCGTCGACGACTGCACGGCGCAGTCCGTCGAGTCCGACCCGACGCACTGCCCACGCGCCGTCAACAGCTTCGCCTACGGCGCCGATGCCGCGAACCTCCCGGTGGGTGTGCCGCAGCCGTCCCGTCTCTACGCCGAGCCCCCTCAGGTCGAGATCAGGGTGACGGAGCCACCGGTCCTGAACGGCATCGGCGACCGGATCTGGTTCGACCGCGACTTCGACGGTCGACAGGACGCCGACACCTCCGCGTCCGGCGAGTCCGGCATCGGTGGCGTGCGGGTTCTGCTGTTCGACGCGGCCGACCTGTCGAGCCCGATCGACGAGACCTACACCGACCCCAACGGCGAGTACCTCTTCGCCGGCGGCGGCGCCGGTCTGCCCGACGGCGACTACGTCGTGCGGGTGTACCCGCCCGCCGGGCATCTGGTGGCACCCGAGGGGTCGAGCCTGACCGACGGCGACCAGGGTGCGGCGAACGTCGGCGACGACTCGGACGTGCCCCGGGCGCCCACCGGCAGCGACGGGACCGGCAGCTACCACGACAGCCCGCCGGTCACCCTGGCCGCGACCGGACCGACGGGTGAGATCGACCGCTCGTGGGACGTCGGGCTCTGGACGTCGGAACCCGGGATCGGCGTCGTCAAGGTGACCAAGGACTCGGACTGGCCTGACAGCGAGGCCGGTGACGGCATGACCATCGTCCAGGGACGACCCGTCACCTGGATCTACACGGTGACCAACTCCGGCAACGCCCGCCTGGAGGACGTGACCCTGGTCGACGACGGCGGCGTGGTCGCCGCCGACTTCGCCGTCACGGACTGCGTCGTCGAGACCGACGGCACCAACGCCGACGGCCTGAGCTCGTCAGCGGTCGCGCCCGTGGCGCTCAACCGCGGCGCCGTCCTGCGCTGCACCGCGACCGGTGCGGCGGAGCGGACCGACTACGACAACACCGCCACCGTGACGGGAACGCCGGTCCGCGACGACGGTGCCGCCCTTCCGCCGGGCACACCGCCGAGCGGTTCGGGTGACGTCAGCGACACCGACGTGTCCAGCTACCTCAGCGCCAGCTACGACCTGGCGCTCGCGAAGACGGCGGAGTTCAACAGCGACGGCGACCTCGTGCACACCGTCGTCGTGAGGAACGAGGGCACACTCGCGTCGGGTGACCACCAGATCACCGACGTCCTGCCGCCCGGGCTCGAGCTGGTGTCGTCCTCCACCGCGCCGAGCTCGACGACCGGGTCACCGGCGACCGGGACGACGTTCGTCTGGGACGTCACCACCTCGCTCGCCCCGGGTGCGCAACGCAGCTTCGTGCTCACCACTCGCGTGGTCAACTGGTCGTTGCGGCCGTTCCGCAACTACGCCGAGATCAGCGCCGACTCCAGCGCACAGGTGCAGACCGGCGGGGGGGCCCCGCCCCC
>JAFAFZ010000445.1 GCA_023423215.1 Actinomycetes bacterium | reverse complement strand
CGTCGGGACCCCACTGCTGCTGGCCGGGCCGGAAGGTGCGCCCCGCCAGGCGAGCCGGGCCGATCAGGTCGGACCCGAAGCGGTCGCGGATGGCGTCCACGGCCGTGTTCGCGCGGTCCCAGTCCTGGGGGGCGGAGGGCGCCTCGGCACGACCGCCTCCGGGCGCCGCTGCGGCGAAGAGGTCGTCGAAGCTGAGCTGCTCCTGGGCCTCGCCCCGGGTCAGGTTGGCCATGCCGACGCCGAGCAGCCGCACCCCACGCTCGACCGGGAGCCGCAGCAGCATCGTCCAGGCCAGGTGCACCAGGTCGGTGCCGCGATCGGTCGGGACGTCGAGCGTGTGGGACCGGGTGACGGTGGTGAAGTCGTGGTAGCGCACCTTCAGCTGCACGGTGCGGCCGCGGTAGCCGTGGTGGCGCAACCGTCCGGCCACCGCCTCGCTGAGCTTGACGACCTCGGTCCGCAGCGCGTCCATCGAGACGAGGTCGATCGCGAAGGTCTCCTCGTGGCTGATCGACTTGGGCTCGGCGTCGGGGACGACCGGCCGCTCGTCGTGGCCCATGGACAGCTCGTGCAGGTGCACGCCGGCGCCGGGTCCGAGCCGGTCCACCAGCACCTGGCGTGGCAGCGCGGCGAGGTCGCCGACGGTGCGGACGCCGAGCGGCGTCAGCTTCGCGAGCGTCGCCGGCCCCACGCCCCAGAGCCCCTCGACGGGAAGGGCGTGCAGGAACGTGAGCTCGTCGCCCGGGGCGACGACGAACACGCCCGGACCGGGGACGGGCCCGGCGCGGCTGGCGCGTGGCTTGGCGCCGTTCGTGGCCAGCTTGGCCAGGAACTTGTTCGGGGCGACGCCGAGCGAGCACCACAGGCCGGTCTCGTCGTGGACCGTGGCGCGCAGCCGGTGCGCCACCTGCACCGGCTCGCCCAGCAGCCGGCGCGTGCCGGAGACGTCCAGGAACGCCTCGTCCAGGCTCAGGGGTTCGACCAGCGGCGTCACGGCCCGGAACAGCTCCATGATGCGGGCCGACACCTCGCCGTAGTGGCGGTGGTCGCCCGGCAGGAACACGGCGTCCGGGCACAGGCGACGCGCCCGCACCGACGGCATCGCCGAGTGCACGCCGTAGGAGCGCGCCTCGTACGAGGCCGCGGCCACGACGCCGCGATCGCCGGTGCCGCCGACCACGACCGGCTGCCCGCGCAGCTCGGGCCGCCGGAGCAGCTCCACCGACGCGTAGAACGCGTCCATGTCGACGTGGAGGATGGTGCGCTCGGCCGCGGCCGGAGCGTTCACCGGCGGGTGACCGACACGTCCGCGACCTGGTCACCGACGACGTCGTAGCGGAAGACCCGGGGCTGCTCGAAGCGCTCGGTCATCCACTCGAGCAGCGGCTCGCGCACCCAGGGGTGCGCGCCCAGCAGGCGTGCGGCGCAATCGGCGGGCCCCACCCAGTCCGCGCCGACGACGATGCCGTCGGGGTCCGCGCCGATGGCGAGCTCGCCGTGGACCCGGGTGGCGCGGTGCACCTCGACCGTGAGGCGCCAGCCCAGGCCGGGCGCCTCGGCCACGATCTCGTACAGGGGGCCGGACCAGGCGACGACCTCGAGCCCGGTCTCTTCCCTGACCTCTCGTGTGAGGCCGTCGACGACGACCTCGCCGGCATCGATCACGCCGCCGGGAGGCGTCCAGTCCGACGTGCCGTTGTGCCGCAGGTTCTCGACGAGGAGCACGGCTCCGGGCGACACGCCGGCGGCCGCGAGCACGTCGCCCTCGATCACCGCCCCGCCCACGACCCAGTCGCGCATGGCCACGAGTCTGCCAGCTCCGTGTGACATCCGGCGGCGCGCCGGCGTCGGCGCCGCCGCCTCAGATGCCGCCCGAGAAGGTGTCGCAGCGGTCGGGGTCCGCCGTGCGGTACCCGGTGCCGAACCACCTCTGGCGCTGCTCCGAGGTGCCGTGGGTGAACGTCTCGGGATCGGACCGGCCCGAGGTGCCCTCCTGGATGCGGTCGTCGCCGACCGCCGCGGCGGCATCGAGCGCGACGGCGACGTCCTCGTCGGTCACCTCGACCAGGAAGCCGGTGGCGACGGCGTTCGCGACCCACACCCCGGCGTAGCAGTCGGCCTGCAGCTCCAGGCGCACGGAGCCCGAGTCCGCGCCCTGCCGGTCGCCGCCGTCGGAGCGGCCGAGCAGGTTCTGCACGTGGTGGCCGTACTCGTGGGCGATCACGTACGCCTGGGCGAAGGGTCCGCCCTCGGCGTCGAAGGGCGGCCGGGTCAGCACGTCGAAGAACGACAGGTCCATGTACACGGTGGTGTCGGCCGGGCAGTAGAAGGGCCCGGTCGCCGAGCTCGCGGCACCGCAGCCGGTGACGGTGGACGAGGTGAAGATCTGGGTGTCCGCCGGCCGGTAGCCGAGTCCTGACTCGGTGAACTCGTCGGTCCAGTAGGACTGCACGCTGTTGACGACGCCGACGACGCGGCAGTCCTCGCGCTCGTTGGCGTCCTCGCCGGTGCGGCACTCGGTCGCCAGGTCGGAGGACCACGACTGCTCGCCGGCGTCGTACGCGTCGCCGCCGATCCCGTACAGGTCGCTGCCGGTGCCGTTGCCGCCCAGCAGCATGACGGCGACCACGACGAGCAGGCCCACCAGGCCGCCCGCGCCGCCGAGCGCGACCTTGCCGCCCGGCAGGCCGGACCGGCCGCCTGCACCCCGCCGGTCCTGGACCTGACCGGCGTCGAGTCGTGCTCTCGGATCGAACCTCACGCGCGCCGCCCCCTCTGCGTCCTGTGCTCCGACGGTCTGCTGCGTCCGTTACCCACGATGCACCGCCGGTGACACCGCCGTCTCGCGGACGGTCGCCACCGGCGGTCCGCCGTGGGGCATGATCTGCACCGGTCGGGGGACGACCAGTGGTCACAGGGGGTCAGGAAGCATGCGCAGGACACGTGGACGGCTCGCGATCGTGCTGCTGGGGGTGCTGGCCGTGCTGGCCGGCGCGGCGTGCAGCAGCGAGGGCAGCGAGGGTGCCGGAGGTGGCGACGGACAGGGCGGCGACGGGGGCGCGGAGGGCGCGGAGGAGATGACCGTCACGGTCCCCGAGGACCACGGGACCATCCAGGAGGCCGTCGACGCGGTCGCACCCGGCGGGCTCGTCCTGATCTCACCCGGCACGTACCACGAGCAGGTCGAGGTCAGCACCGAGGACGTGACCCTGCGCGGGCTGGACCGCAACGAGGTCATCCTGGACGGCGAGTTCGAGCTCGAGAACGGGGTGCGAGCGCTCGACACCGACGGCGTCGTCGTCGAGAACCTGACGACGCGCAACTACACCTCGAACGGGGTGTTCTGGAGCGGCGTCGACGGCTACCGCGGCTCGTACCTGACGGCGTACCGCAACGGCGACTACGGCATCTACGCGTTCGACTCGATCAACGGGCAGATCGACCACTCGTACGCGTCGGGCAGCCCCGACGCCGGCTTCTACATCGGCCAGTGCTACCCCTGCAACGCGCTGATCTCCGACGTCGTGTCCGAGTACAACGGCCTCGGCTACTCGGGGACCAACTCCGGCGGCGAGCTCTACATCGTGAGCTCGGAGTTCCGCTTCAACCGAGCGGGCGTCGTGCCCAACAGCGGCAGCTACGAGCTCTGCTACCCGGAGCGCGAGACGACCGTGGTCGGCAACCTCGTGCACTCCAACAACCAGGCCGACTCCCCCGCGATCGACGTCGCGATGCTGGCCATGGGCAACGGCATCCTGCTGCCGGGAGGGGTCAACAACACCGTCGAACGCAACCGCGTCTGGGACCACGAACGCACCGGCATCGGTCTGGTGCCGTTCCCCGAAGAGGACGCGAGCGACGTCGCACCACCACCCGAGGACGACGAGCGTCCCTGCGACGAGGCGCGCGAGGACGAGGTCCCCGAGCCGGAGACGGTGGGCAGCGTGCTCTGGCAGCCACGCGGCAACTCGGTGCGCGGCAACGTCGTCGAGCAGTCCGGTCTGGGCGACCTGGCGATCGGCACCATCGACGCCGACCCCGCGACGCTCGGCAACTGCTTCGCCGACAACACCTTCACCTCGACCGCGCCGGCGCAGCTCGAGCAGCTCGCCCCGTGCGAGGGGACCGGCTCGGGCGACTGGAACACCGGCGCGCTCGACCTGGTGTCGCTCATCGCGTCGGAGCGCCCGCCGGCGGGCGACTACATGACCCAGCCGGTGCCCGGGCCGCAGCCCTCGATGCCGGACGCAGCGGACGCGCCGGTCACCCCGGCGCCCACCGGTCCGCCGTCGATCGACGTCGCGTCGATCGCCGTACCCGACCGACCCACCGGTTCGTGACCTCGCGTCGCCGCCTGTTCGCCGCCGCGCTCGCGGCCACCC
>JAFAFZ010000419.1 GCA_023423215.1 Actinomycetes bacterium | reverse complement strand
ACCACGCCGCGGTGGGCGCGTGGGCCAGCTCCTCGCCGTAGGACGTGAGCTCCCACTTGGTGCGCCGCCACGTGAAGTACGTGTACGACTGCGTGAACCCGACCTCGGCCAGGCTGTGCATCATCGGCGGGTCGGTGAACGCCTCGGACAGGAACACGACCTCGGGGTGGTCGGCCTGCACCCGCGCGATGACCCACGCCCAGAAGGCGAGCGGCTTGGTGTGCGGATTGTCGACGCGGAACACCGTCACGCCGTGGCCGATCCAGAACTCGAGGATCTCGTGGCAGGCCCACCAGAGCGCTCGACGATCCTGGTCCGACTCGGGCCAGAAGTTGATCGGGTAGATGTCCTGGTACTTCTTCGGCGGGTTCTCGGCGTAGCGGATCGAGCCGTCGACCCGGTGCACGAACCACTCGGGGTGCTCGATCACCCAGGGGTGGTCGGGGCTGCACTGGAGCGCGTAGTCCAGCGCCACCTCGACGCCCAGCTCCTTGGCCCGGGAGATGAACCGGCGCACGTCGTCGATGCTGCCCAGGTCCGGGTGCACGTCGACGTGTCCGCCCTCGGCGGCGCCGATCGCCCAGGGGCTGCCGACGTCGTCGGGCCCTGCGACGAGCGTGTTGTCACGGCCCTTGCGGTGGGATCGCCCGATGGGGTGGATCGGTGGCAGGTACAGCACGTCGAAGCCCGCCTCGGCGACGGCCTCCAGCCGGTCCCAGATCGGCGCACCCTCGACGAAACCGCCCTCGGAGCGGGGGAACAGCTCGTACCACGAGCCGAAGACGGCGAGCTCTCGGTCGACGCGCAGCGGCAGCCGCTCGGTCGAGGTGACCCCGGTCGGCGGAGCGACACCCGTCAGCAGCGCCGGCAGGGCGTCGTCCAGCCCGGCGGCCAGGCGCACGCGGTCGGTGCAGGTGGTGCTGCGCAGCTGGTCGACGGCGTCACGGAGACGGGCGCGGTCGGCCTTGGGGACCTCGCCGACGAGCTCCTCGAGGATCGCGGCGCCCTCGCCGAACTCGACCTCGAGGTCGTCGCCGGCCTCGGCGCGCAACCGCAGGTCGTGCCGCCAGGTGGCGAAGCGGTCCTGCCACGCCCGGACCTCGAACTGGTAGTTGCCCGGCTCCTCGACGCGCACGGTGGCCGTCGCCAGTCCCGTCTCGTCGACCTCCATCGCCTCGATCCGCCACTTCGGCCGGGGCCGAGCAGCGCCGTCGACGCGCCGCAGGCGCAGCTGCGCGCCGAGCAGGCCGTGGCCCTCGGCGACCAGCAGGGCGCTGACCCGGACGGGGTCGCCGGCGACGGACTTCGGGGCGTAGCCGCAGGGCGTGACGGGCTCGACCTCTCGGATCAGCACCCGGTACGGGGAGCGCGGCGAGCGGTCGTCGTGGGAACGGGGGGACGGGCTCATCCCGTCCTTCCTACCCGCCGTGCGCCGATCCTCCTCGTCGGATCTGTCGCGACGTGCGCGCCGTCACCCACGACGCACCGCGATGCGGAACTCGCCCGACACGAACGGCAGGTCCTCGGTCGACATCCAGATGCCGGTGAGCGACACGACGCGCACGCCGACCGCCGAGGCCGTGCCGAGCACCAGGAACGTGCGCTCGATGCCCTGCGCGGGGTCCACGATGGTCATGTGGCCGGTCGCGAACTGGTTGCCCTCCTCGATCTGCAGGTTCAGCGTCAGCTGCTGGTCGCCTTCGGAGAGCTGGACGTCGATGCGGCTGGTCGCGTCGTCGACGGTGGTCAGCTGCGGCTCGACCTCTGCATCGACCTGGAAGGTGCCCTCGTACTGGATCGGTCCGGCCAGCACGACCGTCATCGTCAGGTCGCCGAGCAGCGGTCGACCGACCGTGGCGACGGTCGTGGCCTCGACGCCCGGCACGACCAGGCGGCGGTCCGGGTCGAGGAACGTGACCGGGCCGCCGCAGCGCACCGGGCCGTCGGTGGAGCGGCAGTCGGCGAACACGATGAAGTGGCCCTCGGCGGTCCAGCTCAGGTCGCCGTAGCGGTAGGTCGCCTCTCCCGGCTGCGCTGGCGGGGTGATGTCGACGGGCGTGCCGCCGCGGGCGGAGATGAGCATGAGCTTCGAGCAGTCCGGGCCGGTGCCGTAGACGATGCGCGTGCTGTCCGGGGACACCGAGGGCGAGCACACCTCGTCCGCGGACACGAGGGTCGTGCGACCGAACGAGTCCGTCGCGACGCGCACCAGCTCCTGGCCGGACTTGTCGGGGCCGACGGCGACGACGAAGTTGCCGTCGGGGCTGAAGGTCGGGTCGTCGGCCGAGAGCAGCGTAGGTGTCACCTCGGTCGCCTCGCTGCTCGCCACCGACACGGTGTAGGGCTCGAGGGTGACCGGGTTGACCGACTCCAGCAGCAGGAAGTCGTCGGACTCGGAGCTGGCGATGCCCACGAACGATCGCAGCGACGGGTCGCCGATCCGGGTCAGCTCCTCGCCCTCTCGGCTGACGACCTTCACGACGTTGCCGAGCGCCCCCTCGGGCAGTTCGTCGCGGTAGGCGCCGTCGCCCGAGAGCGGTCCGGGCTCCTCGGGGCGGGGGGCGACCATCGCCTCGGTGCCGAGGGCGAGGTACGAGAGCGTCGCGCCGGTCGGGTCCCAGGCGATCGAGGTCCGCTCCCCCAGGTCGGTCGTCGCTGCGTCGGTCGCCAGGACGACGACGTCGCCGCCGCGTGACGGCACGGTCACGAGCGCCCCGTCCCCCCGGACGAACGCGATCAGATCGCCGGTCGGCGCCAGGGCCAGCGCCCCCAGGCCGGTGGGTCCGAGCGCCGCGCCCGAGGCGACCTCGACCGGTGTCTCGGCACCTTCGCCGGAGAGCACCCGCCCGTCCCCGGTCAGGTAGGCCACCCGATCGGTCGGCACCGCCTCCTCGCCGGGCGTGGCCGTCGTGGTCGTCGCCGCGGTCGTCGTGGTGGTCGACGCGGTGCCCTCGGGGTCCTCGGCGCTGCCGGGACGGCCGATCACGACCACCAGCAGGGCCAGCACCACGATCACGGCCAGCACCCCACCGCCGGCCCAGGCGAGGTTGGACGTGGTCGACTGATCCGCTCCCCGCTCCGACATGCCGGGACGACGATACAGGTGGGCACCGCTGCGCTCGCAGCGAGCGTGGCCGCAGAGGTGGCACGGGGCCGTGAACGCACCGTGAACCCGATCGACGCCGGGTCGGAACCCGTGGGTGCGGCACTACCCTCGAACCGGATGAAGGCACTTCGCAGCTTCACGGTCCGTCCGCACCTCCCCGAGGCGCTCGCCGCGCTCGACCGCCTCTCCAGCAACCTGCGCTGGTCCTGGGACCGGCCGACCCGCGACCTGTTCGTCATGATCGACCCGAGGGCGTGGGACGAGGGGGGCCACGATCCCCGCAAGGTCCTCGCCGAGGTGCCCACCGAGCGACTGGTCGAGCTGGGCTCGGACCCTGCGTTCCTCGAGAAGCTCGCCGCCGCCGAGGCGGCGCTGGACGCGTACGTCGAGCTGCCCCGCTGGTTCCAGCAGCACACCGACGGCGGCGACACCCCGCTCTCGTCCGACGGGGTGGTGGCCTACTTCTCCCCCGAGTTCGGCATCTCCGAGGCGGTCCCGCAGTACTCGGGCGGCCTCGGCATCCTGGCCGGCGACCACCTGAAGGCCGCGTCCGACCTGGGCGTGCCGCTCGCCGCGATCGGGCTGTTCTACCGGCACGGCTACTTCCGCCAGAGCCTCAGCGTGGACGGCTGGCAGCAGGAGCGCTTCCCCGACCTGGATCCGCACGCCATGGCGCTCGAGCTGTGCGAGGACGTGCGCATCACGCTCGAGCTCGCGGGCGAGACCCTTGTCGCGCAGGTCTGGAAGGCGACCGTGGGACGCACGCCGCTGTACCTGCTGGACGCGGACATCCCCGAGAACCCCGAGTCGCTGCAGCTGGTGACGGACCGCCTCTACGGCGGCGACGTCGAGCACCGGCTGCGCCAGGAGATCCTGCTCGGCGTGGGCGGCGTGCGTGCGCTCGAGGCGCTGGGCATCCCCGTCCGGGTGTTCCACACCAACGAGGGCCACGCCGGGTTCCTCGGCCTGGAGCGGATCCGCCGGCACATGGAGCACGACGGCCTGTCGTTCCCCGAGGCGCTCGAGGCGGTGCGCGCCGGCGCGGTGTTCACCACGCACACCCCGGTGCCCGCCGGCATCGACCGCTTCCCGCGCGAGCTGATGGAGCGCTACTTCGGCAACTGGGCCGCGGCGTGCGGCATCTCGACCGAGCAGCTCATGGATCTGGGCCACCGCCCCGACGAGGATCCGGACGAGCCGTTCAACATGGCCGTGATGGGCATGCACCTGGCCGAGCGTCGCAACGGCGTGTCGCTGCTGCACGGCGAGGTCAGCCGCGAGATGTTCTCCGACCTCTGGCCCGGCGTCCCCGAGGACGAGACGCCCGTCGGCTCGATCACCAACGGCGTGCACGGAGCGACCTGGGTCTCGGCCGAGATCGACCAGGTGCTCTCGCAGTCGGTCGGCGACGACTGGCAGTGGGCCGGTCACGACGCCTGGCGGGCCATCGGCGAGGTCGACGACGACGTGCTCTGGACGGCGCACTCGGCGTCGAAGGCGCGCCTGGTGGACCACGTGCGCCAGCGCCTGCGCGACCACGGCCTGGCCCAGGGACGTTCGTCGTCCGAGCTGGAGTGGGTCGACGGCGCCCTCGACCCGACGGCGCTGACCATCTGCTTCGCGCGCCGCATGGCGACCTACAAGCGCGCCGCGCTGCTGCTCAGCCAGCCCGAGCGCCTGAAGGCGCTGCTGCTCGACGCCGACCGCCCGATCCAGTTCGTGTTCGCCGGCAAGGCGCACCCCGCGGACGACCTCGGCAAGGAGCTGATCCGCCAGATCGTCGCCTTCTCCGCGGACCCCGAGATCCGTGACCGCTTCATGTTCGTCGAGGACTACGACATGGCCCGTGCCCGCTCGCTCGTGCAGGGCGCGGACGTCTGGCTGAACACGCCGGAGCGGCCGATGGAGGCCTCGGGCACGAGCGGCATGAAGGCCGTGTTGAACGGCGCCCTGCACTGCTCGGTCCTGGACGGCTGGTGGGCCGAGTGCTTCGACCCGGGCAGCAACGGCGGCGGCAGCGAGGGCGCCGGTCCCAACGGCTGGGCGATCTCGTCGGCCGAGTCGATCGCCGACGAGTCGCGCCGCATCGAGCTCGAGGCGAACAGCCTCTTCGAGCTGCTCGAGACCCAGATCGTGCCCCTGTACCACGACGGTTCGGGCTCGCCGACGCCGACCGGGTGGGTCGCACGGGTGAAGCAGAACTTCCGCACGCTCGGCCCGTTCGTCGGGGCGCACCGCATGGTGCGCGACTACGTCGACGAGCTGTACCTGCCCTCGGCCCGACGGGCCGCCAGCATGTCCGCGGACGACTTCCGTGGCGCCCGGACGCTGGCGGCGTACCGGACCCGGCTGTCCGAGCGCTGGCACCAGGTGCACGTCGACGCGGTCGAGGTCGACGAGGGCGTCGGCGAGCTCGGCGCCACCCGACCCGTCGTCGCGACCGTCGCCCTGGGCGGGCTCGAGCCCGACGAGGTCGAGGTCCAGCTCGTGACCGGCCACGTCGGCCAGTCCGGCGAGCTGGAGTCGGTCACGACGGTCCCGATG
>JAFAFZ010000418.1 GCA_023423215.1 Actinomycetes bacterium | reverse complement strand
CCATGTCGATCGCCTCCTCGGGCCCCGCACGTCCGAAATGAACCCCGAACATCGGTTCTGTCGTCAGGGTACCGGGAGTGTGACACGCGTCAACAGGTGGAACACCTCAGCTCCGACGAATTCTCGGCGCCGACGCGGTGAACGCTCAGTCGAGCGGCCCTCGGCTCCGCCGCCGAGCCATCCGCCGCCCGCTCAGCCGAGCGCGAGCGCGGCCCGCCGACCCTCGAGGATCGCCTCGTGGATCGTGCGCGGGGCGACGCAGTCCCCCACCCGCACGACGTGCAGCTCGGGCCGGTCGCGCAGCGCGTCCCACAACGTTTCGTCGGGCAGGCGGTGGCCGGCATCGACCACCGCAGCGACGGGCAGCTCACGTCGTTCGGCGGTGAAGCGGTCCTCAAACACGGCGGTGCTCTTGCGGACCTGGCGCAGCAGGCTGCGACGGTGCAGGTGCACGCCGGCCTGCTGGAGGCGGGCGTTCGCCGGGGCGAGGTCGCCCGAGCGGGCGAGCTCGTTGCCGACGATGTTGTCCTGGGTGGCCAGGTGGACCTCTCGCCCGGCGGCGGCGAGGAGCTCGGCGACCGAGACGCCCATCGGGCCACCGATCGGGTCCCAGACCAGCACCGGGCCCTCGGGCAGCGAAGCCGGAGCGTCCAGCACCTCGGGCGCGGTGAGCACCGTCGCAGCGCGGGTCACGTCGAAGTCGCGCACACCCGCCGCGCTGCCGGTCGCGACGATCACGTGGTGGCCGCCGGGGTGTGCGGCGCCCAGGGCGGCGAGCTCGTCGACGTCGACGGGGTGGTCGGTCACCAGCTCGACGCCCTCGAGCCGGCACTCCGACTCGAGCCAGTCGACGAGCAGCGCCAGACGGGACCAGCCGACGCCCTTCGCCGCGGTCCGCACCATGCCGCCCAACTGCGGTGAGGCCTCGTACAGGGTCACGCGGTGTCCGCGCACGGCGGCGACGCGCGCCGCCTCGAGCCCGCCGGGGCCGCCGCCGACGACGGTGACGTCGACGGGTCGGGCAGCGCGGCCCTCGACCGGGTCGTCCTCGGTCTCGTGTCCCGAGAAGGGGTCGCCCAACGAGGTCACGATCGGGTTGCGGTTGTCGCGCACCTGGCTGCGTTGGTTCGACAGCGTGCACGGCCGGATGCGTTCGGGCGTGCCGGCTCGCAGCTTGGCGACGAGCTCGGCGTCCGAGATCTGGGCACGGGTCATCTCGACGGCGTCGGCGAACCCCTCCGCGAGCGCCCACTCGGCCTGGTCGACGTCCACGATCGAGCCCTGCGCGGCGACCGGCACCCGGCCCAGGGTCGCGTCGTGCACCGTCCGGCGCACGCTGCGGGTGAGCTCCAGGTTGAACCCGGGCGGGGTGTGGCCGTCGGGTCGGGTCGCGGACACCGAGTAGATGGAGCCGCGCACCACGGTGAGCAGGTCGATGCGCTCGAGGTCGGCGCCGGCGGCGATCGAGGCGGCCAGGTCGGGCGCCTGCTCGGGCGTGATGCCGGCCCACGGCGCCAGCTCGTCGCACGACAGCCGCAGGGCGACCACGGCGTCGTCGCCGACGGCACCCCGCACCGCGACGAGCACGTCGCGCAGGAACCGACGCCGGTCGCCGCCCCACTCGTCACCACGGTGGTTCGTCAGGCCGGACAGGAACTGCCGGACCAGCGAGTACTGCCCGGCGTTGATCTCGACCCCGTCGCAGCCGGCCTGCACCGCCAGCTTCGCCGCTGCGGCGAAGCCGTCGACGACGGCGGCGACGTCCTCGGCCTCCATCCACTTGGGCACCTCACGCGAGCTGACCTCGGGCACCCGCGACGGCGCCCACAGCTCACGCTGCCCCCAGTGCGAGGTGCCCTGCCCGCCCGCGTGGCCGAGGGCGGCGAGCACCAGCGAGCCCTCGTCGTGGCAGGTGCGGGCGACCTCTGCCCAGCCGTCCGCGCTGTCGGCGGCGAGGGGCGCCCGTTCGTAGGGCCAGTCCGAGGGGTGGACCGAGGCTTCTTCGACGACGATGGTGCCGGCGCCCCCGGCGGCCCGGCGGGCGTAGTACGCGACGTGGCGATCGGACACGGCTCGGCGACGGCCGAGGTTCGTCTCGTGCGGCCCGAAGATCACGCGGTTGGGCGCCGTCCGGGCGCCGAGGTCGAGTGGCTCGAGCAGCTTCACGCCCACATCGTGCCGCAGCGCAGCACCGCCTCCCCAACCGGCGGGGCGTCGTGACGGGCCTGACGCCGGTGGCGCCGCCTCAGCGCACGCGGATGAGCATCAACCCGTCGCCCACGTTGATGAGCGAGCAGTCGACCCGCCCGTCGCCGGCGACCAGGTCGTTGAACTCGCGCAGGGCGCGGGCGTTCGAGTTCGTCGTCGCTGGGTCGACGACGTCGCCGCCGTAGAGCGCGTTGTCGACCACGATCAGCCCGCCCGGCCGCATGCGCTCGAGGAGCAGCTGGTAGTAGGTCCAGTAGCCCTCCTTGTCCGCATCGACGAAGGCCAGGTCGACCGGCGCGTCGAAGGTGCGCGCCGCCAAGGTCTCGGCGGCGGGGCCGAGCACCAGCTCGACCTTGTCCGCCACGCCGGCGTCGGCCCAGTAGCCGCGGGCCAGCTCGGTCCAGCGCTCGCTCAGGTCGAAGCAGACCAGGCGACCGTCATCCGGCAGCCCCTCGGCGATGCACAGCGCCGACAGACCGGTGAACGTGCCGACCTCGACCGCGAGGCGCGCCCCGACGAGCCGGGTGAGGAACGTCAGGAACGGTCCCTGCTCCTCGGAGATCTGCATGACGGCGGTGTCGCCGAGCAGCTCGGCGGTCTCGCGCACCGCGCGGCGCTGGACCTCGGTGCGCGGGATCGAGTGGTCGAGGAGGTACGTCTGCACCTCGTCCGTGAGCTGGATCCCCTTGTTGGCCATGGCGTCGACCCTACGCCCGGCCGGGGCGACGGCGGCCCGCGGCGGCTCAGCCGCGAGCGCGGCGGGTGGCCTTGAGCGGCACCGGGGAGGGCACCGGCACGCCCGGGCGGGAGTGGTCGACGGTCGAGACGGGCACCGAGGACC
>JAFAFZ010000319.1 GCA_023423215.1 Actinomycetes bacterium | reverse complement strand
ACCCGGACCTGCGCGACCGCGTCGCCGAGCTCGGCGCGACGGTGATCGACCCCGACGGCTTCGGCGCGCACGGGCCCTTCGACGTCGTGCTCGAGCTGATCGGCGGGCCGAACCTGGCAGCGGACGTCGGCGCGCTGGCGATCGGCGGCCGCATCTCCGTCATCGGTGTCGGCGCCGGCGCCAAGGCCGAGGTCAACCTGCTCGCCCTGATGGGCGTGCGCGGACGCATCCACGGCTCGACCCTGCGCGCCCGCCCGCTCGAGGGGAAGGCCGCCGCAGCCCAGGCGGTCGCCCGCCACGTGCTGCCGCTCGTCGCCCGCGACCAGCTCCGCGTGCCGATCGCCGCGACCTTCCACATGTCCGACGCGGCGGCCGCCCACGAGCGGTTCGCCGCAGGCGGCAAGTTCGGCAAGATCGTGCTGCTCGCCGACTGACCGAACGACGTTCACGGAGGGGGAGACGGCGCGCCCCGCAGGTGCTAGCCAAGGGAGATGGCTGCACCCGCTGATGGCACCCCCGTCGTCGTGCCCACCACCGGTGGCGCGCTGCGCGGCTCGTGGAACGACGGCGTCGCACGGTTCGCCGGCATCCCCTTCGCTGCGCCGCCCGTGGGCGAGCTGCGCTTCCGTCCGCCCCAGCCGCCGGCCCCGTGGACCGGCGAGCGCGACGCCACCGGCTTCGGCCCCGTCTCGCCGCAGAACCCCTCGCTGATGGACGCGCTCTTCGGCGGCGAGACCGAGACCTGGTCCGAGGACTGCCTCTACCTGAACGTCTGGACCTCCGGGCCGATCTCGTCGGCTCCGGTCGGCGGCGAGGCCGACGACGAGATGGACGCACCGCCGCTGCCCGTCATGGTCTGGATCCACGGCGGCGGCTTCGAGATGGGCTCCGGCTCGTCGCCGCTCTACCACGGCGAGTCCTTCGCGACCGAGGGCGTCGTCCTGGTCACG
Organism: Actinomycetes bacterium; assembly: GCA_023423215.1. GTDB lineage: Bacteria > Actinomycetota > Acidimicrobiia > Acidimicrobiales > Microtrichaceae > JAFAFZ01. The sequence goes on along the minus strand of JAFAFZ010000319.1, from coordinate 1,655 downwards.
CTCAACTACCGGCTCGGCTCCGTCGGCTTCCTCGAGCTGGGCGAGCTCGACCCGGCCGAGGCGGGCAGCGGCAACGTCGGCCTGCTCGACCAGGTCGCCGGGCTGGAATGGGTGCGCGACAACATCGCCTCGTTCGGCGGTGACCCCGGCAACGTGACGATCTTCGGCGAGTCCGCCGGCGCCATGAGCGTGTCGCTGCTGCTCTCGATGCCACGCGCACGCGGTCTCTTCCACAAGGCGATCGCGCAGTCCGGCGCAGCGTCCGCGGCCAAGACGCCCGAGCAGTCGCAGGCCGACCTGGCCGAGTTCCTGCTCGCCACCGGCCTGCAGACGGTCGAGCAGCTGCGCGCCGCGCCGATCGAGCAGCTGCTCGCCGGCCACGCCACCATGTCGGCCGCACGCGTCGCGGATCCCGAGGCGGTCATCGAACGTCACGGCAACCCGCTCGCGTTCCTCCCGTTCCGTCCCCACGCCGACGGCGTCGAGGTGCCCGCCGATCCGCTCGGCGCGATCGCCGCAGGCAGCGCCAGCGACGTGCCGCTGCTCATCGGGACGAACCTCGAGGAGTGGAAGCTGTTCGCGCTGATGACGCCCGCCGCCGCGTCGGACGAGGCGCTGCGCGACCGCGTCGGGCTCGTCAGCGACGACGCCGACGCGGCGCTCGAGGCCTACCGGGCCGAGCACCCCGACGCGGACCGAGCCGGACTCGAGACTGCGCTGCTGACCGACGTGGTGTTCCGCATCCCGGCCGTGCAGCTGGCCGACGTGCAGGCGGCGCACGCACCCGTGTTCCAGTACCGCTTCGACTGGCGCAGCCCTGCCTGGGGCGGCGCCATCGGCGCTGCGCACGCCGTCGAGATCCCGTTCGTGTTCGACATGGTCGCCGACCAGCGGCTGCACGTGCTCGTCGGTCCGGAAGCTCCGCGTGCGCTGGCCACGGCGATGCACCGCTCCTGGATCGCGTTCGCGACCGACGGCGTGCCCTCGGCGGACGAGCTCGAGGAGTGGCCAGCGATCGACGACGGCCCCGGTCGTCCGGTCATGGTGCTGGACGCGACCAGCCACCTCGAGGACAACCCGGAGGCGATCACGACCCGCTTCTGGGCCGGCGCCTCGTCGTCGGTGCTCGGCTTCCACTGAGCGGGGGAGCGACGGCCCCTCGCGACAGGGGCTCCGGCCGGGCCATCCGCGGCGGGTCGGCGGCGCCTCAGATGCGGATGAGCTTCTGCTCGCCCACGCCGAAGCACTCGCCGACGTCGAGCGACTCGCCCCGCTCGCCGTAGCGGATCGTGCCCTCGAACCCGCCGTACGGGGCGTAGTACTCGGCCAGGAGCCGGCGCGGCCCGACGTGCATCTCGGAGCGCACACGGGGTCGGAACGTCACGTCGACCCGGCCGTGCGCGTCGCGCACGTGCCACGGGCCCCACGGCCCCTCGGGCCGCTCGACGTGCACCGCGGGCAGTCGGTGCACGGCCTCGCCGATCCACACCGCGTTCTCGTTGAACACCTGGGGGTCGCGCACCTGGTTGTCGGTCAGGTTGAAGCCGACGACCGTGCCGTCCGAGGTGCGGTGCGCGCCCGTCACCCAGTCGTACTGCATGGGACGCGGGTAGTCGCCGTGGTGGTCGTCCAGGATCAGGAACGACGACTCCGCG
>JAFAFZ010000290.1 GCA_023423215.1 Actinomycetes bacterium | reverse complement strand
CGACCGCGCTGGGCACGTGCGTGGCCATGCGCGGTGAGCAGATTGTCGCGGTCGGCGATGAGTCCCACGCTCGTGTGGCGTTGGGCGACGGCGCGGCGGCGGTCGACCTGGACGGTTTCACGCTGGCGCCCGGCTTCATCGATGCGCACGTGCACCCGATGCCTGCGGCCTTCTTCGAGCACCACCTGGACGTGGCTGAGTGCGCGTCGCTTGCGGAGCTGCACGACCTGCTGTCCGACCGTGCACGCACGACGGCGCCGGGTGGCGTCGTGCTGGCGCTGCGCCTCGACGACAGCCGGCTCGCCGAGGGTCGCCTGCCGACCCGCATCGAGCTGGACCGGGTGACGACCGAGCACCCGGTGGTGGTGATGCGTCGGGACGGCCACCATGCCATCGGCTCGAGCTCGGCGCTGGCGGCGGCGGGCTTCGCTGCCGGGGCCGACGATCCGCCCGGCGGCTACCTGGGTCGTGCCACCGACGGTTCGCTGAACGGCCTGTGCGCGGAGGCGGCGTCGTCGATGCTGCTCGGGATCGTGCCGACCCCGGAGTGGGACGAGCTCGCGGCGGGACTGCAGCGCTGGACGGTCAGGCTCGCGTCGCAGGGCATCACCTCGATCGGCGCGATGTGCCAGACCGGCACCGAGGGACCCGCAGGCGCGGCTGGTGAGCTCGAGGCCGTGGCCTTCTCGGCGCTCGTCGACCAGGTGCCACTCGACGTGCAGACCATCCTGATCACCGGCGACGCCGCCGAGGTCGATCGCCAGCGGGCCACCGCCCTGCACGACCCGCTGGGGGGACGTCGCGTCGATGCGGTCAAGCTGTTCCTCGACGGCACGCTCGGCGGGCACAGCGCGTGCCTGCACCACCCCTACGGCGATCGCGCGGGGTCCAGGGGCATGCTGACGCTCGATCCCGACGACGCGTACGCCCGCATGGAAGCCGCTCACCTGGCCGGGTGGGCGGTGTGCATCCATGCGATCGGTGACCGGACGAACACGCTCGCCGTCGAGCTGTTCGGGCGTCTGCTGGAGCGCCACCCGGCGCCGCACCGCCACCGGGTCGAGCACGCCAGCGTCCTGACCGACGAGACGGTGGAGCGTCTGGCGGAGCTCGGCGTCGCTGCGGTGGTGCAGCCGATCTCGATCCGCAGCGAGGCCGACTGGCTCGAGGCTCGGTTGGGCACGGACCGACTCGACCGGGTCTACCGCTACCGCGCCATGCTGGACGCCGGGGTGACGGTTGCCGGGTCATCGGACTCGCCGATCGAGGAGTCCGACGTCATCGCCGCCATGGACGCCTCGGTGCGGCGGGGCGACATCTCCCCGTCGCAGGCGGTGACGCCGCTCGAGGCGTTGGCGATGTACACCACCGGCGCCGCTGCGGCGATCGGCGCGCCGCAGCAGGGCCGCCTGGCCGACGGGGCCATCGCAGACCTGGTCGTGCTGGAGGACGGGCTGAGCGGCGCTGCACCCACCGACGGGTGGCACGACGTCACCGTCGCCGCGACGATCCGCCGCGGTTCGCCCACCCACGTCACCGATGCGCTCGCCGCACGGTTCGCCGCTGCGGGTGCTCCCGAACGAGGGGAGCCCTGACGTGCTCTCCGCCGACCTGGGCCACCCTCCGGTTCTGTAGTGCGAAACGAGGGCTGTGGACCTCGTTCCGCACTGCAGAACGGGGATGGGTGTCGGGGGGTGTGGGGATGGCGATCAGCCGCTGAACTGCTGGTCGTCGGCCCAGACCTGTTCGAGCACGTCGACCCGCTCGGCCAGTCCCGAGCGGTCCAGGTCGACCACGCCGTTCACGAGCAGGTTGGCGACGATCACCGCGCCGACCTGGCTCTCGAACGGGCCCGGGGTCTCGCACGAGAAGGTCAGCGCCTCGCCGCCGGTCAGCTCGAGCGAACAGGGCAGTCGGTCGGTCACCGCGATCGGGACCGCGCCACGCGCCACCGCGGCACGCTGCGCGCGCACGAGCCATGCCTCGTGGCGTTGGATGTCGAAGGTGACCAACACGTCGCCGGGTCGGACCGCCGCCAAGATCGTGTGCACGCGGAACTCGGCACCGTCGACCATGCGTACCCGACTGCGGATCAGGCTCAGCTCGTCGGCGAACCGGCTCCCGACCCCGGCGAGCTGCGAGCTCGGCATGATCCACACCCGTCGCTCGGGATCCGCCAGCAACGTGACCGCCCGATCGACCTGCGCCGGATCCAGCCCCGCCAGGGTCTGGTCGACGTTCGCCAATTCGGCGGTGCGAGTGCGGGAGAACAGCGGTGCGTCGACGGGCTGCTGCAGCCGCTCGGCGGCGGAACGCAGCCGGGTCGACAGCTCGACGCGGATCGCGTCGCGCAGCGCGGTGTAGCCGTCGAAGCCGAGCGCCGCCGCGACCCGCACGACGGTGGGTGCGCTGGTCTCGGTCCGCTCGGCCACCGATTGCACGGTGCCGAACGCGAGCGCCTCGGGATCCGCGACCGCCAGCTCGGCGACCCGCCGCTGCGCATCGGGCAGCTCTGCGAGCACGTCGTGCACCCGTGCCTGGATCGACCGCTCGCTCACACGGTCCACCCTAGGGTGCTCAGCCGAGGCTCCCGATGCCGTCGAGTGCGGTGTGGACGGCGTCCAACCCGGCCGTGGCCACCGAGTCACGCCAGGCCTCGTCGTCGACGAAGAAGAAGTCGCGCATCGAGGATCGGATCGCGTCGCCGGTCACCGAGCGCAGGTCGCCGTGGTGGTGCAGCCAGTTGTCGGCGCGGAACACGGTGACGCCCTGGGTGGGGTCGTGGGTGCCGAACTCGACCACGAAGGTGGACGTCAGCAGCCGGCCGTCGGCCCAGTGGTCCAGGCCCGGGCCGAGCAGGCCGTGGTCGAACGTCTCATCGGATGTTCGGTCGGCCCGGTAGATGTGGGCCGGGTACCAGGCGCGGCCCAGCTCGGCGGCGTCCTCGTGCTCGTCCGCGGTCTGGAACATGGTCAGGCGACCCATGGGCCCAAGGCCGGTGTGCACGTCCAGCGCGACCGCCCGGGCGGCGCCGTCCAGGTGCCGGTCCCAGATGCGCTCCATCGTGGTGCGCGACCACGTCGGTCCCTGGCCGCCGAACTGCACGCCGGCGGGGTGGGAGTACTGCCCGCCGCTGATCGCCTGGTAGCCCTCGATCATCCCGACC
>JAFAFZ010000251.1 GCA_023423215.1 Actinomycetes bacterium | reverse complement strand
CAGTCGCACGTGGGCGGCTGCCGATCGGCAGCAGCCCGGCGTGCGGCGACCCTACGACGCAGCGCACGCGCGCCGCGTGGCATCCGTGCCGATCCCACAGGTTTCTCTGCCGGTTGCGTGGCGAACCTGAACCAGGTTCGGCCATCATGCTGCGATGACGGATGCACCTTGGTCGGGCGATGCCAGCTCTCTCGTCGACGCGTTCCGCGCCGGTGAACGTTCTCCGGTGGAGGAGCTCCAGGCCTCGTTGGCGGCGATCGCCGACAGCGACCTGAACTGCTTCTCGTTCCTGGATCCCGAGCGGGCGCTCGCGGCGGCGCAGGACGCGGACCTGTCGAAGCCGTTCGGCGGCGTGCCGGCCGGCATCAAGGAGCTGGACCAGATCGAGGGTTGGCCCGACACGGGCGCGTCGCTGCTGTTCAAGGACCGGCGGGCCACGCACACCAGCGAGGGCGTGCGCCGGTTCATCACCGACGGTGGTGCGGTGCCGGTGGGCCTGACCACCGCGTCGGAGTTCGGTGGACTGAACGTCAGCGTCACGAAGCTCAACGGCGTCGCCCACAACCCGTGGCGGTACGGGCGCACCGCTGGTGGCTCGTCCGGCGGCAGCGCCTCGGCGGTCGCGGGCGGTCTGGTCTCGATCGCCAGCGGCGGCGACGGCGGAGGGTCCATCCGCATCCCGGCCGGCTACTGCGGCCTGCTCGGCATGAAGGGCACCTACGGACGCATCTCCCGCGGCCCCGAGGCGTACTTCCGTCCCGGCACCGTGGTGCTCGGCTGCCTGGCGCGTTCGGTGCGCGACGCGGCCCGCTACTACGACGTGGCCGCCGGCCTGGATCCGAACGATCCCTCGACGCTGCCGAACCCGGGACGCTGGGAGCGCAACCTCGGCACGACCGAGCTGGCCGGCAAGAAGGTCGGCATCGTCCCCTCGCTCGCGGGCGTGACCCTCGAGCCGGGCGTCGAGGACCAGCTGCGCGCCTCGGCCGCCGCACTCATCGAGGAGAACGGCATGGTGCCGGTGGACCTCGACATCCAGCTCCCGAACCTGGCCGCGCAGTGGGCGATGGGCAACCTGTCGACGCTGCTCCCCGAGCTCGGCAAGCTCTGGCCGGCACGTGCGGCGGACCTGACCGACGAGATCTCGCTCGGCCTGCTGCTGGCGCACTCGCTCTACAACCTCGAGGTCGCCGCGGTCGCCGAGGCCCAGCGGGTCAAGGCCAACCAGGCGATGGCCGCCGCGTTCGAGCAGGTCGACTACATCGTCGCCGCGACCAACCCCGGCCCGGCCTTCCCTGCCGAGGCGTCGACGTCGAGCCCCACCGAGACGTTCCTGGACACCGCCAAGGCCTCGCCGGCGGCCCGCACGGCGTTCCGCGGGATGATGAGCGCGGTGCGCATCGTCAATGGCGCCTTCCCGAGGACGGCGAACGCGCTGATCGACCTGGTCGTCGAGAAAGTGCCCGATCTGGTGACCATGGGCGGCCTGACGATCATCTCGAACATCTACGGCAACCCCGCCGTATCGATCCCGGCCGGCACGGTCGAGGGTCTGCCGGTGGGCATGCAGGTGATGGCGCGCCACCACCGCGACGCCGAGCTGTTCGACGTCGCGCTGGCGGTCGAGCGGTCGAACCCGTGGCCGCTCGTCGCGCCCGGTGGCGCCGGCACGCCGCAGCTCGCCGCGGTCTGAGCACGCGAGCCGGCGTGCATCAGGATCTCGGTCACGGCCGACTCCTTCCACGCCGCGACGCGGTCCGCGATGCGCGCCGGGGTGCCGACGAGCGAGATCTCGTCCGCGAAGGAGACGGGCACCTCGCCGATGGCCTGGTCGCCCTTGCCCTCGAAGAAGAGGTCCTGGATCTTCTCGGCCTGCTCGCCCAGTCCCATCCGGGCGGCGAGCTTGGTGTGGTAGTTCTGGCCCTTGGCGCCCATGCCGCCGATGTAGAAGGCGAGCATGGTGCGGGTGCCGGCCAGGGCCGCCTCGATCGTCTCCGGCTTGTCGTCCTCGGTGACGATGAACGCCGCCAGCGCGGCCACCTCGAAGTCGGGCTTCGCGTTCGCCAGCTGGTCCGCGTAGACCTCCTGGCGGAACGGCGAGTAGTAGAGCGGCAGCCAACCGTCCGCGATCTCGGCGGTCTGGGTGACGTTCTTCGGTCCCTCGGCGCCGAGGTAGATCGGGATGTGGCGCCGCATCGGGTGCACGATCGACTTGAGCGGCTTGCCCAGCCCGACGCTGCCCGGCCCCGAGTACGGGTGCTGGTGGAACTCGCCCTGGTGGTTCAGCGGCTCCTCACGGGCGACGACCTGGCGGATGATCTCGACGTACTCGCGGGTGCGGGCGAGGGGCTTGTCGGACGGACGGCCGTACCAGCCCTCGACGACCTGCGGTCCGGAGACGCCGAGGCCCATGCGGAACCGGCCGTTGGAGAGGTAGTCCATGGTGATCGCCGACATGGCCGCGGCGGTCGGCGTGCGGGCCGCCAGCTGCATCACGGCGGTGCCGAGCTGCACGTGCTCGGTGCGTGCGGCCAGGTAGGCGAGCGGGGTGAGCGCGTCCGAGCCCCACGCCTCGGCGGTCCACACCGAGGTGAACCCGAGCTCGTCGGCGGCGACGGCACGTTCGACCCAGTCGGGCGACGGCATCTGGCCCCAGTAGCCGAGCTGCAGTCCGAGTTTCATGTGGTCCCCCTGGGTTCGGCACGGCCGTGGCGCCGCTGCGCGGTGAGCGCCGTGAGTGTCGCGAGCGTTCGGCACCCTACGCCAGAAACTGGAACGCGTTCTCGTTTTCGTCCGGCGTCCGGAGCGGCGGCGCGTCGTGCGAACGCAGCCCTCAGCCGGCGACGACGAGGCGCTGCTCGAACTCCGGTGGCGTGAGCGGCGGTGCGAACAGGAAGCCCTGCGCAGTGGGGCAGCCGAGCTCGCGCAGCAGGTCCGCCTGCGCAGTGGTCTCGACGCCCTCGGCCGTCACGGTCAGGCCGAGCGACTCCGCGAGCCGCAGCACGGTCGTCGCGATCGCACGGTCGTCCGCATCGTCGGGGAGCCCGTCGATGAACGAGCGGTCGATCTTCAGCACGCGCAGCGGGATGCGCTTCAGCGAGCTGAGCGAGCTGTACCCGGTGCCGAAGTCGTCGACCGCCAGGCGGATGCCCAGGTCGTGCAGCTGCGTGAGGACCACCAGGGCGCGGTCGACGTCGCGCATGAGCGCCGTCTCGGTCACCTCGAGGCACAGACGGGCGGGGTCGAGCCCGGAGTCGCCCAGCGCGGTGCGCACCTCGTCGACCAGGCTCGGCAGCTCGAGCTGGCGTGCGCTCAGGTTGACGCGCAGCACGAAGTCGCTGGGCAGCAGCCCGCGGCCGGTCCACTCGGCCGCCTGCGCGCAGGCGCGGTCCAGCACCCAGCGCCCGATCGGCACGATGGCGCCGTTCTCCTCGGCGAGCGGCACGAACTCGTCCGCCGACATGAGCCCGCGCGCCGGGTGCGCCCACCGGACCAGCGCCTCGGCGCCGACGACCGAGCCCGTGGTCAGGTCGATCTCGGGCTGGTAGCGGACCTCGAGCTCCTCGCGGTCGAGTGCGACGCGCAGCATCTGGTCCAGCTCCAGCTGCTCGCTGGCCTCGTTGCGCAGCACGTCGTCGAACACGACGATGCAGTTCCGTCCCAGCTGCTTGGCGCGGTACATGGCGGTGTCCGCCCAGCGCATCAGGTCGGCCGGATCCTCGGGTCGCGCGGCGCTGACGACCCCGACCGACGCCGTCATCAGGTGCTCGCGGCCGGCGAGCTGGAACGGCGTGCGCAGCTGCTCCTGGAGCCGTTCGGCCAGGGCGAGCGCGTCCTCGTGGTCGATGTCGTCGGCCAGGATCGTGAACTCGTCGCCGCCCAGCCGACCGAGCACGTCGTCGGGGCGGAGCGCCGCGCCCAGGCGCCGCGCGACCTGCGCGAGCAGGTCGTCGCCGGCGGCGTGGCCCAAGGAGTCGTTCACGACCTTGAAGCGATCGAGGTCGATGAACAGCACGGCCAGCGACCGTGCCCGTTGCGCATCGTGGTAGGCGCCCTGGCGGATCGTCGCGATGTCGAGCAGCTGTGCGAAGCGACCGCGGTTCGGCAGACCGGTGAGCCCGTCGTGGTTGGCCTGGTGCTTCAGCTCGGCCTCGTGCTTGCGCCGGTCGGTGATGTCGCGGCAGATCAGCAGCAGTGACGTCACCGTGCCATCCGCGCTGGTCTCACCGACGATCGTCGTCTCCCACCACGAGCTGCTCGTGGCGTCGTCCACTCGGTGCTCGACCGTCGTCGAGACGCCGGTCTCGAGCACGTCGTGCATCGCCCGCCGCACGCGGGTGCGGTCGCCCGGAGCGACCAGCGGCCACTCGGCCGCGTCGTCGTCGACCACGCCGTCAGGTCGACCGGGCCGACTGCGCAGGGCGAGCGCGGCAGGGTTCGAGAACTCGACCTCGAAGCGTCGGTTCACGCGCACGATCGGGTCCGGCAGGCTGTCGAGCAGGTCGCCGAACTGGCGCTGGCTGCGATCCAACGCCGCCTCGGCGGCGTACTTCTCGTTGATGTCGGCCAGGTGGACCGTGATGTGGGTCAGGGCGCCGGAGTCGTCGCGACCGGCGCGCAGCGCCACGCGCTGCCAGCTGATGCCCCGGGTGGTCAGCAGGCGGATCTCGCTCGACACGGCGTCGAAGGTCGGGTCGACCTGCATGCGCACCCACAGGTCGGCCTGGCTGTCGTAGTCGTCGTGGTGGATGAACCGGCCGACGTGCTCGCCCAGCACCTGGCTGCGCGGCCAGCCGACGAGCTCGGCGGTCTTGTCGTTGGCCTTGACGATGAAGCCGAGGCTGTCGACGACGAACAGCGGCACGGGCGCGTGGCGGAAGATCGACTCGTCCCGCTCGGCGGCCTGCTCCCAGCGCACGTCGGACTCGGTGCGCTCGAGCACCTGGGTGACCAGCGAGGCGATCACCTGGAGCGACACCAGGTCGTCGTCGCGCCAGGCCCGTCCCTCGCGGGTCGTCTCGAGGCCGATGGTGCCGGTGGACCCGTCGGGCAGCAGGAAGGTCGTCTCGAGCACCGACGGCGTCACGTCCGGGCGGAGCTGGCGCTCGGCCTCGGGTGAGGTCCACACGTAGTCGCGTCCGGCCTGCTCGGGTGACGTGGGTGGTGCGTGGAGGAACGCGCGGTCGGCGCCGACGAGGTGGCCGATGCGGGCGAGCGCCAGCTCGAGCTCGGGCAGCAGCACGATCTCGGAGATCGAGCGCAGCCACGACAGCAGCGCGTCGGTCATCGCGTCGCACTCCGCGCGGGCGCCGTCGAGCCCGCCGTCGGACGCGGTCGGGGCGTGGGTCGAGGTCGTCGCGTCGTGCGGGCCGGAGCGGGGGGTCTGCCGGGCCAGGCTGTCCGTCACGTGGCTGCCCTTCCCTCGCCCGTGTGGTCGTCCGACGCGACAGGGTAGGCGATGGCTGCGAACGCGGGTCGGGCCGGACGCGGCGGCGCGCCCCCCCCCCCCCCGCGGGCGGGGGGGGGGGGGGGGCGGGCG
>JAFAFZ010000009.1 GCA_023423215.1 Actinomycetes bacterium | reverse complement strand
GTCCCGGCCACGAGGGCCGGGACGGGGCATCGCTCAGATGGGCGCCGGCCCCAGGCCAGCGGGCTCGCGCTCTTGCCTCAGGCGCCGGCGGGCTCGATCCCGTGCCTCAGGCGCCGGCCGGCTCGATGACCACGACCACCTGGCCGGCCGTGACCGGCGCACCGGCCTCGACCTTGACCTCGGTCACGGTGCCGTCGACGTCGGACGCGACGTTGTTCTCCATCTTCATGGCCTCGAGCACGACGACCGCGTCGCCCTTCGAGACGGTCTGGCCGACCTCGACCGAGACCTTGACGATGGTGCCCTGCATCGGCACGGCGATCTTGCCGCTGCCGGCGGCCGCGCCGCCGCCACCGCCGGCTCCGCCACGCTTCGGGCGGGCCTTCACGGGCGCAGCGCCGTTGCCGACCGGAGCGAGCTGCGACTCGGGCACGTACAGCGAGACCGAGAACTTGCGGCCGTTGACCTCGACGTCGACGTCGCGCTTGACCTTGGGATCCTCGGGGTCGACCTCGGCCGGAGCGCCCTGCGCGCCACCCAGGCCCGTCAGGTCCAGCGTGTCCTCGACCCACTTCGTCGAGTGGGTCAGGGCGGCGAAGTCCGGGTGGCGCAGGATGGCCAGGTCCGCGGGGATGGTCGTCGCCACGCCCTCGATCACCATCTCCTCGAGCGCACGGATGGTGCGGGCGATCGCCACGTCACGGTTGCGGCCCCACACGCAGAGCTTGCCGGTGAGGTTGTCGTAGTACTGGCTGATCTCGTCGCCCTCTTCGTAGCCGCCGTCCCAGCGCACGCCGTAGCCCGAGGCCACGCGCAGCTTGGTGATGGGGCCGGGAGAGGGGAGGAACTTGCCCTCGGCGACGTCCTCGGCGTTGATGCGGACCTCGATCGCGTGGCCGCGGATCTCGATGTCGTCCTGGGTGAAGGGGAGCTCCTCGCCGGCGGCGACGCGCAGCTGCAGCTCGACCAGGTCGGTCTCGGTGACGAGCTCGGTGACCGGGTGCTCGACCTGGAGGCGGGTGTTCATCTCCAGGTAGTAGAAGGACTCGTCCTGGTAGAGGAACTCGACCGTGCCGGCGTTGACGTAGTCGCAGCCCTTGGCGACGGCGACGGCGGCCTCGCCCATCTTGGCGATGATCTCGGCGGGGATGCCGGCGGCGGGCGCCTCCTCGATCAGCTTCTGGTGTCGGCGCTGCGCCGAGCAGTCGCGGGTGCCGAGGTAGACGGCGTTGCCGTGCGTGTCGCACAGGACCTGGACCTCGACGTGGCGGGGCCCGGTCAGGTAGCGCTCCATGTAGCACTCGTCGCGACCGAAGTAGGCGAGCGACTCGCGCTGGGCGGACTCGAGCGCCGAGGCGACCTCGTCGGGACCCTCGACGACCTTCATGCCACGACCGCCGCCGCCGTACGCGGCCTTGATCGCGATCGGGTAGCCGAACTCCTCGCCGAACGCCGCGACCTGCGACGGGTCCGTGATGATGTCGGTCGTGCCGGGCACGCCGTGCACGCCGACCTTCTCGGCGGCGAGGCGGGCCGAGATCTTGTCACCCATCACGTCGATCGCGCCGGGGGGCGGACCGATGAACGTCACACCGATGTCGGTGATGCGCTGGGCGAAGTCGCTGTTCTCCGAGAAGAAGCCGTAGCCCGGGTGCACGGCCTGTGCACCGGAGCGCTCGATGACGTCGAGGATCTTGTCGGCGTCGATGTAGCTCTCGGCGGCCGTCTGGCCTCCGAGCGCATAGGCCTCGTCCGCGAGCCGGACGTGCAGCGCGTCACGGTCGAGGTCGGAGTAGACGGCGACGGTGGAGATCCCGAGCTCGCGACAGGCACGGATGACCCGGACGGCGATTTCTCCACGGTTGGCGATGAGCACCTTTGAAAACACGTCCTATCTTTCCCCCGTGAGCTTGCAGCGCGCCAAGTCGGACCTCCTCGGCACCCGGTTCGCCGACCTCCGCAGCGTCGACGAGACCGGATCCACCAACGCCGACGTGCGCGAGCTGCTGCTCGCCGCCGCAGGTGGCGGGACCGGTGCGCCGGCGCCGATCGTGCTGGTCGCGGACCACCAGACGGCCGGGCGGGGCCGCCTGGACCGCACGTGGGAGGCCCCACCGGGTGCCTCGATCCTGATGAGCGTCGGCCTCGTCGTGACCGACCTGCCCGTCGAGCGTCGCAGCCTGCTCACCACCTGCCTCGCCCTGGCCGCCGTCGACGCAGCCGCCGCCGCAGGGCTCGACCAGGTGCAGGTGAAGTGGCCGAACGACCTCGTCGTCGACGCGGTCGGCAACGGTGTGCAGGACGTCGGCGCGGCGCTCGGGTACCGGAAGCTGGGCGGCATCCTCGCCGAGCGGTTCACCGTCGAGGGCGTCGGCGACTGCGTGGTCCTCGGCCTCGGCCTGAACGTGAACTGGCCCGAGCTGCCCCCGGAGCTCTCGGCGACCGCGACGTCGCTGAACCACCTCGCCGGTCGCGACCTGGATCGCGAGCAGCTGGTGGTCGACCTGCTCCGGTCGCTCGACGCCGTGCGGCTGCCCCAGCTCGAGGCCGGCGCAGCGCCGACCGAGCTGGCGGCCGGGTACCGGCGGCACTCGGCCACCCTGGACCGGCGTGTGCGCGTCGAGCTGCCCGACGGCGAGCTCGTCGGCCTCGCGGTCGAGGTGACGCCCGAGGGGGCGCTCGTGGTGCAGGACGACGCCGGCGAACGCCACGTCGTCACGGTCGGCGACGTCGTGCACCTGCGACCCGCACCCGACGCCTAGCGACCCGCGGGAGTGCGGTCTCCCGGTGCGATCGTGAGCCGCCACGGCGCGAGATGGCACCGAGAGGTCGAGGGGGGATCGGATGGGCGGGGCACCGGCGGTGCGGGACCCGGCGGCTACCGTGACGTCGATGCCCACCGCGCCCACGCACGACGCCGCGCCGGAGCACCGGCTGCACGGCCCCGAGACCATGGCGACCGACGAGGACGGCTGGTGGGAGTCCGAGCGGCGGATCTTCCTGCGCGGCCGCCTGGACGCCGTCGTCCCGCCGCGGGGTTCCGTGCTCGACGTCGGCTGCGGCACCGCCAAGGTCCTCGACGGGGGCCTGCGCGACGGCGTGCTCGCCGTGGCGTGCGACTCGTTCCCGTGGCCCGAGTGGGGCCGCCGGTCGAACTGCCTGTTCGTGGTCGCCGAGGCGAACGCGCTGCCCTTCCGCGACGGCGCGTTCGACGTCGTCGGCTCCTTCGACGTGCTCGAGCACCTGCCCGACGACCGGGGTGCCGCCGCCGAGCAGGTGCGCGTCTGCACGCCGTCCGGCACGGTCGTCGCGTCGGTGCCGGCCTTCTCGGCGCTGTGGAGCGTGCACGACGAGAACGTGGGCCACGTGCGCCGCTACTCGCGCGCCTCGTTGCAGGCGCTGTTCCGTGGCGTCGGCCTGACCGAGCGCCGGGGCACGTACTTCTTCTCGTTCCTCGCGCCGCCGGCGTGGGTGCTCCGCCGCCGGGCGAGCAGGGGAGAGGAGCCCGCCACCGGCGACGGCCTGGCCGCGCGGATCGTGCAGCGCGTGCTGCACCTCGTGTGCGGCGCGGAGCGCTCGGTGCTGCGCCGCCGGTCCCTGCCGTTCGGCACCTCGGCCTGGGGCGAGTTCACGCGCTGAGCCCCGGGGCCGGCAGCGGGCGGTGACCGCGATGCGGCCGCGGTCAGGGGA
>JAFAFZ010000006.1 GCA_023423215.1 Actinomycetes bacterium | reverse complement strand
CTCGTGACCCGACCCGTGCGAGGAGGTCGGGAGGTGCGCTGCGCCGGCCGTCAGCCGGGCACGACGCCGTCGGCGCCCTGGTTGCGGTTGCGCAGCGCGATGGCCGCGCCGCCCACGGCCGCTGCCGCGCCGAGCGCCGCGACCGTGCCCACGCCGGTGGGGAACTCCGGGATGACCGGGTCGGGACCTGCCCCGTCACCGAACGGCCCGGTGATCGCCAGGGTGACGCCGGGGGTCTGGATGTTGACGAAGAGCCAGGACCCGTCCGCGCTGAAGCAGCCGCCGGCGAACTCGTCGAGGTGGTCGCTGCCGGAGCGGTCGTTCTCGGCGAAGGTGAACAGCGTGCCGTCGTCCGCCAGGCCCTTGATGCGTGAGCGCTGCGCGCGGTCGGGGTCCTCGAAGAGCCACACGTTGCCCTCGGGGCTGACCGTGATGTTGTCCGGCTTCAGCAGCGTCGAGGCTCCGGGCGACTCGTAGACGAGCACGAGCGCGTCCGTGGCCGGGTCGATCGCGAAGATCTGACCGCTCGAGGCGTTCCCGCCGTCGGTGCAGGCGAAGTACACCTTGTGGTCGACCTCGCTGTACCAGCAGCCCTCGCCGCGGCTGAACTGCGCCCCGCCCTGTGTGAAGCCCTGCTGGAAGCACGACGTGACGGCGGCGTCCGGATCGGCGATCGTCACCCACGTCACCTGGAGCACGGCGCCCGGGGTCTGACCGGTCTTGGTGTTGTGGTTCGACGACCCGATCTTGGCCATCTCGAGCACGCCGGCGGTGTAGTCGCCCGGCGAGGTCGGGCGGAACCGGTAGAAGCCGGAGTTCGCGCCGGCGTCCTCGGTCAGGTAGGCGTAGCCCGTCGCCGGATCGATGGCGACGGCCTCGTGCGCGAAGCGGCCCATCGCCACGTACGGCACGGCCGTGACGGGTGCGCCGGCGTTCGTGGTCGCGGGCACCTCGAAGACGTAGCCGTGCTTCTTGCCGTTCGACGGGTTCACGGCGGTGGTCTCCTCACACGTCATCCACGAGCCCCACGGGGTCGGCCCGCCGGCGCAGTTGACGGTGGTGCCGCCGATGGCCGCCCAGCTGGGGACCGCCGTGGGCGTCGCCGGCGGGTTGGCGGGATCGAACTCGAGGATGACGCAACCGCCGCGGGCACCCGGGTCCCAGGCCTGCGCCGCGGGCACGATGGCACCGGTCGAGTCGGTCAGCGACTCGCGGTTCTCGTGGTTGCGGACGAGGCGGACCTTGCCGTCCGGCATGGTGAAGGCGGCCATGCCGTCGTGCATCACGGGGGTGGTGCCGCCGTCGGACATGGTCGAGCCGACGTGGCCGAACGCGTAGTAGGTGAAGCCGGCGGGCAGCTTCAGGTAGGTGACGCCGTCGTTCGCCGCGGCGACCGACGAGAGGGGGCCGTAGCCCGACGAGGTCAGCGGCTCCGCGCCGGCCGCACGGGCCATGGCGGCGCTGAGGGGACCGGCGAGCGCCAGGCCTCCGACGCCCGCACCGCTGACCTTGAGGAATGAACGACGTTCCATGAGCTCTCTCCGAGATCGGGGGATGCCCTGGATCCGACACCGCGCAGGTGACATCGCCTGCCGTGACGGGTGGCGCGCATGTGAACGATGGGCGAAAGGTGCGCGGGCGCGCTCCAGCCGGACCGTCGTCGTGCCGATCGCGGCGCGCTCGGCGGGTGGGCCGCGCGGCGTCTCAGGCGGTGTCGGCGTGCTCGGCGAAGTAGCGCAGCGCCTCGCCGACGCCGGCCTGCCCGACCCCCGGCTCGGCCGCGACCGCAGCGAGCCACTCGGGTCGCGCGACGGCCGACACCATCAGCGCCTTCTCCAACCCGCTGCGTTCCAGCACGAACCGCACGTAGGTCTGCGCGTAGTCGGGCGGACGCACGTCGCGGGACAGCTCGAGCAGCGCGAACGGGTCGGGCGTGCCCGACGCCCACGGCGCGGGGAACGACAGCGACGGCGAACCCGGCTGGATGCCGCCGCCGACGAGTCCGGGTCCGTCGGCCAGGACGACGCCCACGACCTGCGCCGGTCGCGCCGCCGCGATGAGCAGCCCGATGTAGGCACCGAGGCCACGGCCCAGGATGGTGACCTGGCCGAGCACCTCGAGCGCGGCGTCGACGTCGCCGACGAGGATCTCGGAGGTGTACCCGCCGCCGACCGGGACGGTCGAGTGGCCGTGGCCGGTGAAGTCCAGGCCGTGCACCGGCCCCGGCCAGTCCACCCAGTGCGGGACCCGGGCGGGGGTCGATTCGCCCAGGCCGTGCAGGAGCAGGAGCGGTCGGAACGACGGATCCTCGCCCGGCGAGATGCGGTGGAGCGCCAGGTCGATGCGGTTGTGGCGCAGCCAGCGCACGTCGGGGTCGGGTGCGCTCACGAGAGGAACTCCAGCACGAGGTCGGCGACGAGCCGCGGCTGCTCGATGTGCACGAAGTGCCCCACGCCGTGGAGCGTCTCGAACTGCGCGCCGGGCGGGAGGTAGGGCACCACGTCGTCGGGCCGCGTGCCCCACCCCATGGTCTCGAGCTCGGTCCCGAGCACGCCCAGGAAGGGCACGCCCAGTCCCGGCAGGCGGAGCATCGACCACTCGGGGCGCCACGGGCCGAACCCGCCCATTCGCATCGTCGGGTCGAGCTTCCAGCGCCAGCCGTCCGCGTCGTGCCGCGCGCCGACGGTCACCAGGAACTGGAGCCACTCGACCGACATGCGCGGGTTCATCCGCCCACGCCGCTCGGCGAGCTCCTCGATCGAGCCGGGCCGCCGCTGCTTGTCGCTCAGGGTCCGACGGTGGGCCAGCCACGCGTCCATCTCCTCGCGCTGCATGCGCGTGCGCTCGCGCTCGGAGACGTCGGGCATGTTGTTGCCCGAGGGCAGGCCGTCCAGGTTCACCAGCGCCGAGACGCGATGCGGCGCCGCCTCGGCCAGGTACATCATCAGGCTGCCGCCCTTGGAGTGCCCGACGAAGGGCAACGGCTCGTCCGGCAGGGTCGCCAGCACCGCGGCGGCGTCGCGCAGGTCGGCCTCCCAGCTGTAGAGGTGCGCCCACGCGGACTCGCCGTGGCCACGCTGGTCCCACGCCACCACGCGGTACCCCTCGTCCGCCAGCATGGGGGCGAACCGGTCCATCGTCTCGGCGAAGTCGAAGCCACCGTGCGCGAGCAGGATCGGCGGCGCGTCGACCACCCCCCACTCCGCGACCGAGATCTCGACTCCCGCGGCATCCACGACCCGGCGCCGGTCGGGCCGGCGCACCCCGTCGGGGACGGCACGGCCGACGGGCACATCCTCGAGGACCATGCGGGGGATGATACGGCCGCGCCGCGGTCGACCCCCATCGAGCCCCCCACCGAGGTCGTGCGCATGGTCACCGATCCGGCGCGGCGCGTCGATAGGGTGTCGCCCACGGAGCCGACGACACCCACCCCCGAGGCCGACAGACCGCGCCCCGGCGGATCGGACGAGCTCCGGGTCGACGAAGCCGTCGCGGCACTCCGGGCGCTTCCGTTCGGGGGCCTCGACGACGCCACCCGGAGCTTCGCCCTTCCGCCGTCGGTGCGCGCCAGCGTGTCCCCCGCCATCGCCACGCTGCGGTGGGGCGCGGTCGGGTTCGGCCTGGCGTTCGCCGCGCCCGAGGCGTTCCGCGGCTCGTACGTCGCGGTCGCCACGGTGGCCATCTGCACCTTCGTGACCACGTGGCGCACCGTGATCCCGATCCGGCTCGCGTCCGAGCGGTTCCGGGACCGCGCCCTGGCGTACCTCGACGTGGCGGTGCTGGCCGTCGCGGTCGGCATCGGTGGCGGCCTCGAGAGCCCGTTCATCTTCTCGCTGATGGCGGCGATGATCGTGGTGGCGTTCGGGTGGGGCTACCTGGCGGGTGCGCTCGGCCTGCTGCTGGGGGGCGCGGTCATGCTGCTCGCCCTGCCGATCGGGACGACCGGCTACGAGGCGCAGGTCGACGGACAGCGCGACCTGGCCCTCGCCATGGTCTTCGTGCTCGTCGTCGCCGCGGCCGCGTTG
>JAFAFZ010000010.1 GCA_023423215.1 Actinomycetes bacterium | reverse complement strand
GGCGGATCGAAGGACGCGATCGCCGCGTCCCAGCGGTCGCGGTGGTGGTTCCACAGCGTGAGGATGCGCTGCGCGTCCTCGCCGGTGGCGGCGTGGCTGGCGGCGGTGGCGTAGTAGGACGACGCGCGCAGGTTCGCCGACCGGGCGCTCGCCGTCCGGCCGGCCGCCGTGCTGGCGTCCGCCTGGGCGCCCAGGCGATCGGCGACTGCGGTGAAGGCGGTGATCCACGACTCGTGGTCCCCGTCGGTGACCTGGTCGAGCGCGACCAGCACCTCACCGACGTCGGTCAGGCCGCGGTAGGCGCCGCCGAGCAGGATGAGACGGTCGAACTCGAAGCCGTCGTCGTCGAACTGTCGCTTCACGGGGCGCTCCTGGCGTGAGGGTGTGTGGCCGCCGAACAGTCTGGCGGCCCCCGGCCCGGAACGGGCGCTCCTCCGGGGCCCGTGCGTCCCCGTCGTGGAGGCGGTCTCAGGCGGCGGTCGCCACCTCACCCAGGGCCGGCTGCAGCTCGTCGCTCCAGAACCGGAGGAACCCGTCCTGGTCGTCGCCGATCTGGTGGAAGTGCAGGTGGTCGAAGCCGGCGTCGAGGTAGGTGCGCACCTGCTCGACGAAGGGCTCGATCTGCGGACCGCAGGGGATGCTCTCGGTCGTCTGGTCGATCGACAGCACGCTGGTCGCCTGCTCGAAGTGGGTCCAGGTCTGCAGGTCCTGTGCCAGCTGGCCGGGCAGGCCGGAGTTCGGCCAGTGCTCGTGGACCGTGCGACGGCCCTCGTCCTCGTCCTCGGCCCAGCAGACCGTCAGCTCGGCGTACCGGGGACCGGTCCCGCCGGCGTCGACGTACTTCTGCACGAGCTCGGCGTCCGGGCTCGTGCCCCAGTACCCGTCGGCCACCTGC
Source organism: Actinomycetes bacterium (assembly GCA_023423215.1). Taxonomy (GTDB): domain Bacteria; phylum Actinomycetota; class Acidimicrobiia; order Acidimicrobiales; family Microtrichaceae; genus JAFAFZ01. The sequence continues at coordinate 3,975 of JAFAFZ010000010.1, read as the reverse complement.
GCGAGGTGCTCGGCGGACTCCGAGCCGAATGCGGACAGGATGAGCGGGATCTCCTGCTCGGGCGGGTCGAACAGGCGGGCGTTCTCGACGGTGTAGTGCTCGCCGTGGTGGTCGACCGTCTCGCCGGTCCAGAGCTGCTGCAGGACGTCGATGGCCTCGACGAGCATCGCACGCCGGACCTCGGGGATCGGCCACTTGTCGCCGAGGACGTGCTCGTTCAGTGCCTCGCCGGTCCCCAGGCCGAGGAAGAACCGGCCCTCGAACAGCTGCGAGGTCGTCGCGGCCGCCTGTGCGATGACGGCGGGGTGGATGCGCACGATCGGGCAGGTGACGCCGACGCCGACCTGCACGCGATCGGTCACCTGGGCCAGCGAGCCGAGCAGCGACCACACGAAGGGGCTGTGGCCCTGGGCCTGGACCCACGGGTGGTAGTGGTCCGAGACGGACAGGTAGTCGAAGCCCGCCGCCTCGGCGAGCGGTGCGTTGCGGACCAGCGTCCTGGGGGCGTGCTCCTCGCTCGAGAGCACGTAGCCGAAGTCCGTCACGATGACCTCCGAGTGGTTCGGGTGGTGCGGCGACCGGGGGTGTCGGCGCGAGGGCGCGGTACCCGTACCTCGGCCGTGCGCAAACGGTGCAGAGTGCACCCTGGTGACGTTTGGCCCGTTCGGGGGTCGGGGAACCCCGTGGACATGCAGTCGTCGGTCACCACTCCGACCCAACCCACCCGCGCGTGGCGGCGGTTCGAGCAGGCGCTGCGCACGTTGGCGTACCTGGTCGTGTTCGGGGTCGTCGCACTGGCGCTGCTCGGGTTCGCGGGGCTGCGCACGCGGGCGGCCAGCGCCAACGGCGACGTCGACCTGGAGGTGACCTACGCACAGGTGACCCGACCCGGCCTGGCGACGCCGTTCGGCATCGCGATCGACTCGGTCGACGGTGGACCGCTCCCCGACGAGATCGAGGTCCAGGTGCCCACGGCGTACTTGGCGATGTTCGACGAGAACGGGCTCGACCCGGAACCGGACGCCATGGCGTCGGACGGGACCATCGAGACGTGGACGTTCCGCCCCGACGGCGAGTCCTCGCTGCACATCGACTTCGACGCGCGGCTGCAGCCGAACGTGCACTCGGGCGAGACCGGGACGGTGACCGTCAGCGCCGACGGGATCGAGCCGGTCGAGGTCGAGTTCCGCACGTGGGTGATGCCGTGACGCAGCGGACGGGGAGGTCCCGATGGAGCTGGTGATCCGGGCGACCATCATCTACTGGTTCCTCTGGCTGGTCGTCCGGGGGACCGGCAAGCGCTCGCTGGCCGAGATCAGCCCGCTCGACCTGCTGATCATCGTGGTGATGGGCGACTTCGTGCAGCAGGGGGTGACACAGGAGGACATGTCCGTCACCGGCGCGGTGATCGTGATCGCCACCTTCGTCGGGTGGATGATCATCGGCGACCTGATCGCCCGGCGCTCGAAGCGGGCGGAGCGCATCCTCGAGGGCCAGGCCGTGATCATCCTGCGCGACGGCGTGCCCGACATGGACCGCCTGCAGGAGGAGCGCCTCGTCCTGGACGACCTGCTGGGCGCGGCGCGCGAGCAGGGCTTCGGACGCCTGGACGAGATCGCACTCGGCGTGATCGAGGCGGACGGGAAGTTCAGCTTCGTGCCAGTCCGGCCGCCGCACGCTGCGGGCGCCCCGGACCACGTCGCCACCTGATCGCCACGGAGCGGCGCACGCTCTCGATCTTTGCTTGCCCCACGCACGGGTTACCCGGTATACATACTCGGTAACTAGCTGCAGTAGCCGAGCGTGGTGGAGGGAGGGGCGTGTCGGTTCGCAACGGGCTCCTGGCCCTGCTCGATGGCGGGAGCCGTCACGGCTACGAGCTCAGGAAGGAGCTCGAGGAGCGCACCGGCGCGCTGTGGGAGCTGAACGTCGGGCAGGTGTACACGACGCTGTCGAGGCTGGAGCGGGACGGCTTGGTGCGCGAGGTCGATGCGCCGTCGACGGCCACCGGTCCACAGGACCAGCGGCGCTACGCGTTGACCGACGCCGGGCGGGCCGAGGTCACGCAGTGGTTCGCTCGGCCCCGGACCCGGTCCGCGCCGGACCGTGACGAGCTGGTCATCAAGCTGACGCTCGCGTCAACCCTCGACTCGGTCGATCTGGATGAGGTGATCGACGTGCAGCGGGTCGCCACCATCGAGGAGCTGCAGCGGTACACGCGACTCAAGGCCGCGGCCGAGGCCCATGACGTCGCGCGGCTGTTCGCACTGGACGCGGTGATCGCCCAGATCGACGGCGAGCTCCGGTGGCTCGAGCAGTGCCAGCAGCGCCACCACGCGCTGACCTCGCGACGGTCGCAGCCGTGAGCGAGCGAACGGATCGACGGGAAGAGGTGACGATGGACAGGGAGAGGGGACCGGTGGCCACCACTGGATCGGACGATGAGCAGCGCCAGCGAGATGTCGGGCGACCGGACGCGGTCCTGCGCCTGGTCGACGTGGTCCAGACCGTGGTCGACGGGCGGCAGCGTCGCACGGTGTTGGACCGCGTGGGACTCGAGGTGCGACCCGGCGAGCTGGTCGCCCTGATGGGACCGTCCGGCTCGGGGAAGACGACCCTGCTGCGCATCGCCGCGGGGATCGACCGGCCCGAGCGCGGCATGCCGGTCGTCGATGGCGAGCACCTGTGGGTACTGTCGGCCTCGGCGCTGGCCGAGCTGCGTCGGCGGAGCATCGGCTATGTCGAGCAGCGTTGGAACCTGCTCGACTCGCTGACCGTGCTCGAGAACGTCGCGCTGCCGCTCGAGCTGGACGGCGTGCGCACCCGGGACGCCAACCGCGCAGCGATGGCCTCCCTCGAGGACGTGGGCATCGCCGAGCTCGCACGGCAGTTCCCGTCGGACCTCTCCGGCGGCGAGCAGCAGCGCGCCGCGATCGCGCGTGCGCTGGTCGGCGGACGCCACCTGCTGGTCGCGGACGAGCCCACGGGCGCGCTCGACGCGTTGACCGCCGAGTCGGTGATGCGACTCGTCCGACGTCGTTGCGATCAGGACGGCGCCGCCGTGCTGCTCGCCACGCACGATCCTGCCGTCGCCGGGTGGGCGGACCGGGTGCTGCACCTGCGAGAGGGCGTGCTCTCCGAGCGCTCGGCGGCGGTGCGGCCGTGAGTGCCTGGTCGCCGCTGTTGCGTCGTTCGGTCCGCCTGGCGCGACGCGCTCCCGCTCGCACCGCGTCGACCGGCGCGCTCGTGCTGGTGGCGGTCGCGGTCGCCAGCGTCTTCCTGTCCGTCGCCTGGGGTGACTACGTCACCGACCGGGACCTCGACCGCAGATTCGGGGCGGCGGACGCCATCTTCTGGCGTGGACCCGGCCTACCATCCGACGAGACGCGCGGTGCGACGGGAGCCATCGTCCAAGCGCAGCCTCCAGGATCCGTCGCTGCCGCCGTCGAGCGGACCGGCCCCGTGGTCGTGACAGCGGGTGACCTCGACGCGACCGTGACGGCCGCCTCGGCCCCGTGGACTTCCCCGGTGCTCGACGGCCTGCTCGACCTCGTCGACGGTTCCGCTCCCGGGGGCGGACAGGTCGTGGTTCCCTCCGACCTCGCAGAGCGAGCCCATTTGGCTGTTGGCGACCGCATCGGGCTGTCCGGGGTGGACCACCCCGTCGAGGTCAGCGGCATCGGAGCGGTCGGGAGCTGGCCCGACGACACCGTCGCCCTCGCCGAGGGCGAGCTTCCCGTCTTCGGCGCAGATGGCAACAGCCCGACCACACTCGAGGTGTTCGTGGCGCTGCCCGACGGGGCGGTCGTGCCGGGCACCGTCGACTGGGCCGGCGACACGGTGGCGAGGGACCCGGTGCTTCGGCAGCTCGGTGGGACCAGTTCGTCCGGGTTCCCTCCCATGCCGCAGCCGACGCCTCTGCGCACGCTCGGTGGCATCGTCGGCCTGGCGGGACTGGTCGTCGCGGTGACGGCG
>JAFAFZ010000637.1 GCA_023423215.1 Actinomycetes bacterium | reverse complement strand
CAGCCGCCCCCTGCTCGGCCCCGCCCTGCCCTGCGTCGACGGGCTCCGTCGCCGTGCCACCGTGTCCGGCTCCGCGGCGGCCGCCGTCGCCGATCCCGCGCACGAAGGCGAGGTGTCCACCGAGGTGGCCGGATCCGGACGCGGCGACGGCGCCGACCACGCTCCAGAGCACGCCACGGACCTGGCGTCCCCGTCGACGGAGCCACCACGAGCGTGCGTACGCGAGCAGGGCGAACGAGTTCGCACCGGCGTGCACCGCTGCGATCCGTCGGCTCTCGTCGTCGTCCTCGTCGATCGTCGCCAGCTCGACCATCCCGGTCGCCGCCGTCGGCAGCGCGAGCAGGGTGCCGAGGCCGATCAGGCGGCGCGCCGCCACCCGTCCGTCCCGGCCGCCGACCACGTCGACCAGGGCGGCCGAGGTCCAGCAGCCGATCGGCAGGTCCGTCATCAGCGGGTGCAACGTGTGCCCCAGCCACTCGCCGCGCAGGAACGATCCCACGCCGGACTCCGCCAGTCGACCGGCCCGGTCGCGCAGCGCGTCCGCCGCGGCGTCCAGCCCCTCGGCGCCGGCGATCGGCTGGATCCACGGATCGAGCTCCTCGCGTGTGTTCGTCAGTGCCATGTCGACCTCCGTGGTGCGGGCGCGCCCGTGCGACGCCGTCCCTGCGACCTACCCGCACAGGGCGACGGTGACACCGACCGCCGCAGCACCCCTCTGGTACCGTGCCGCCGTCCCGGCCGGCGGGCACTGCGCCGCCGCGACTCGAGGGGGTCCACGTGTTCGACCTGAGCGGCCGACGAGCGCTCGTCACGGGCGGGGGACAGGGCGCCGGCGCGGGGATCTGCGCTGCCCTGGCGGAGCGCGGCGCAGCGGTCGCGGTGAACGACCTGGTGGCGGAGCGCGCCGAGCACACCGCGGCCGAGCTGCGTGCACGCGGCGCGACGGCGGTCGCCGTGCCCTTCGACGTCACCGACCCCGCCGCGGTCACGGCGGGCGTCGCCGACGCCGCAGCGGGTCTGTCCGGGTCGATCCAGGTGCTCGTGAACAACGCAGGCGTGCCCTCCGGCATGGCGCTGGGCCCCTTCCGCGAGCTGCCGCCCGAGGAGTGGCGGCGCTTCGTCGACCTGAACCTGTACGGCGCACTGCACTGCACCCGGGCGGTGCTCGACGACATGGTCGCCGAGGGTTGGGGTCGCATCGTGCAGATCTCGTCCGCCGCCGGCCGCACGGGCCTGTCGTTCGGCGTGTCGCTCTACGGCGCGTCCAAGAGCGGTGTCGAAGGCTTCGTCCGACACCTGTCCCAGGAGGTCGCCCGGGACGGCATCACGGTCAACACGCTCGCCCTCGGCCTGCTGTGGAACGCGGTGCCGGACGGCTCGGGCGACGACGTCGTCAGCTCGCTGGGTCGCTCCGTGCCCGTCGGGCGGCTCGGCCGACCCGAGGACGTCGGCGCCGCGGTCGTGTACCTGGCGTCCGATGAGGCTTCGTGGATGACCGGCCAGACGATCACGCTCGACGGCGGCGCGACGACGAACTGACCCCGCCCTCGCCGGGTGCGACCCTGCGAGCGGTACGACCGAGGAGGAACGAGTTGACGAAGCGGGTGCTCTACGCCGGCAGCGTGCACGACGAGGCCGAGATCGAGGCCGTCGTCGAGGTCCTGCGGTCCGGTCCGACCGCCTTCCGCATCGGGCGGCGGGTGCGCGACTTCGAGCAGCAGGTCGCCTCGCTGTTCGGCAAGTCCGGCGGCATCGCCGTGAACTCGGGGTCCTCGGCGCTGTACCTGGCCGTCGAGCTGCTCGACCTGCCGAAGGGGTCCGAGGTGCTCACCTCGGTGCTCACGTTCTCGACCGACGTCGCCGCCATCGTGCGGGCCGGTCTGGTGCCGGTGTTCGTGGACGTCGAGCCCGACACCTACAACGTCGACGTCGACGCGCTCGAGCGCCTGATCGGCCCGGACACGCGCGCCGTGCTGGTGCCCAACCTGATCGGCAACGCGCCGGACTGGGACCGCATCCGCGCGATCGCCGACGAGCACGGCCTGTTGGTGGTCGAGGACTCCTGCGACGCGCTGGGCGCCACCCTGCGCGGCACGCCGACCGGCACCCGATCCGATCTCAGCGTCACGAGCTTCGCGGCGTCGCACATCATCACGGCCGCGGGCAACGGCGGCATGGTGTGCCTGGACGACGAGGCGCTGCGGGACCGCGGGCTGCTGCTGCGCCGGTGGGGTCGCTCGAGCGAGGTGCAGTTCTACGGCTCGCGCAAGGGCGACACGCGCTTCCTCGCGCAGGTCGACGGGATGGAGTACGACGGCCTGTTCGTGTTCGAGGAGCTCGGGTGGAACTTCGAGCCGTCCGAGCTCGGCGCGGCGTTCGGCCTCGAGCAGCTGAAGAAGCTGCCGCACAACCACGAGCGGCGTCAGCGGAACTTCGCCCGCTACCTCGAGTTCTTCTCGTCGCGACCCGAGCAGTTCGAGCCGCCGCGGCAGCTGGATGGCCTGGACACCGCCTGGTTGGCCTTCCCCTTCGTGATCCGGCCCGAGAGCGGCATCGTGCGCGCCGAGCTGCAGCGCCAGCTCGAGGAGCGTGGGATCGACACCCGCATGGTGTGGACCGGCAACGTGATCCGACAGCCGATGATGCGAGGCGTCGAGCTCCGGGCGGACCCGACGGGGTACCCGAACGCGGACCGCGTGATGGAGCACGCCCTGCTGCTGCCCAGCAACCACTTCATGGACGACGACGACGTCGACTGGGTCTGCGAGGCGATCGCCGAGGTCGCCGACGGATCGGCGGCCTGAGGGGTGGGCGCGCTCGACGGTCGCGTCGCGCTGGGGACCGGTGCCAGCAAGGGCGGCACGGGCACGGCGATCGCGCTGCGGCTCGCCGCCGAGGGGGCGGCCGTCGCGCTCGTCGCCCGCGACCTGGACGGCCTGCGTGCCACCGCGT
>JAFAFZ010000636.1 GCA_023423215.1 Actinomycetes bacterium | reverse complement strand
GGTCAACGCCTCGCCCCAGCCCCGCTCGCGCACCGCCTCGATCACGCGGTCCTTCTCGGGGTCGAGGCCCAGGGTGTCGTTGCCGACGATGCGCACCTCCCACGGAAGCTCGACGCGCTCGCGCAGCAGGTCGAGCGCGTCGAGCAGCTCGAGGACACCCTTGCGCTCGAGCAGCTCGCCGACGAACAGCACGACCGGGGGGTCGTGGTCCGCGGTGCTGAGAGGGATCCGGTCGACCTCGACCGAGTTGGCGACCACGGGCATCGAGGTGTGCGGCATCAGGGGCTGCAGGTTCGAGAGCCCTTCCGCGGTGAGCAGGACGTTCGCGTCCGCGAGCCGGTCCAGCAGGGCGAAGGCGAGGCGGTGGGCGCGGCCGACCCGGTAGCCGCCGGGCGGCTCCATGTAGGGCCGGTACGCGTGGTTGTGCAGCAGCACCCGCGCGCCCCGCAGGCGCGCCGCGGCCGCGATGGCCACCTGTCGCCACGCGACGAAGGTCGGGTCCTGCACCGAGTGCGTGTGCACCACCGCGCCACGCCGCGCCAGGCGGAAGGTGTCGACCGCGTGGGAGAACGCCCGCACGACGTTCTCGACCGCGAACGTCCCCCGCTTGTCCTGCGCCTGGCTCGTGTTCTGGAACACGATGTCGAACTCGGCGTTCAGCACCGGGTCGTGCACCAGGTCGAGCGCGACGGTGGTGATGCCGCCCTTCAGGGGCGGGCCGTGGGCCACGACGACGACGCGGATGCCGCTGTACCCGACGGGACCACCCGCGAGGGATGCGCCCCCCGACGTCGACGTTGACATGCCCGTTCAATAGCATGAAGGTTCGGCCCGGGACGCAACCCGAGGCCCGTGACCCTTCAGGAGACCCCAAGTGGACGTGCGCATCGGCGTGACCTACTCCCCCCGTGAGATCGAGCTGCAGCTGGCGCAGGACACCGATCGGGCGGAGCTGAAGAGCCGGGTCGAGAAGGTGCTGGGATCCGAGGCCGAGGTCCTGTGGATCACCGACCGCAAGGGTCGAGAGGTCGGCGTGCCGTCGTCGAAGATCACCTACGTCGAGCTGGGGAGCGCGGAGGAGTCCCGGCCGATGGGGTTCTCGAGCTGACGTGAGCCCACGGGGCCTGCTCGACCACAAGCTCCTGTTCGTCACCGGGAAGGGCGGCGTCGGCAAGACCTCGGTGGCCTCGGCGCTCGGCCTGCTCGCGGCCGAGCACGGCAAGCGCACCCTCGTGTGCGAGGTCGACGCGAAGGGCGACCTCGCGGACTTCTTCGGGGTCGGACCACTGCAGTTCGACCCGGTCGAGGTGCGCCCGAAGCTCTTCGCGATGTCCATGGACACCGAGGAGTCGCTGAAGGAGTACCTGCGGCTGCACCTCAAGCTGCCGCTGCTGTCGCGCATCGGCCCGCTGGCGCGCACCTTCGACTTCATCGCCAACGCCGCGCCCGGCGTGAAGGAGATCCTGACCGTCGGCCAGCTCACCTACGAGGTGCGCGAGCGGCACTTCGACCTGGTCGTCGTCGACGCCACCGCGACGGGGCACGTCGTCGGGCAGCTCGCGTCGCCGGTGGCGATCAACGACCTGGTCAACGTCGGCATGGTCCGCAACCAGACGGACTGGATGATCGAGATCCTGACCGACACCGACACGACCGGCGTGGTCGTCGTCACCGCCGCGGAGGAGATGCCGGTCTCCGAGACGCTCGAGCTGATCGACCGGCTCGACGCCGACACCGACGTCGCGGTCGCTGCGGTCGTCGTGAACCGGGTGCTGCCCGAGCTGTTCTCCCGGGACGACGAGGAGCTCTTCGAGGAGCTGCGTGGCCCGGAGCCGATCGCGGCCCTCGCCGAGCGCGTCGGCGCGGGCGTCGGCGACGTGCTCGACGGCGCGGATCTGGCGGTCAGCCTGCGCCGCGGCCGCGTGCCGCACCTGAGCCGCCTGCGCGACGGCCTGCCCGCCGGCCTGCCGGTGCTCTACCTGCCGTACCTGTTCACCCGCTCGCACGGGGTGCGCGCCACGGCCCGCATCGCGGAGTCGCTCGGCGAGGAGCTCGGCTTCTGATGGCCCGCTCCTCGCGAGCCGCACCGGCGACGACGCTCGAGCAGCTCTGCGCCTCGAAGGAGATCGTGATCTCGACCGGGTCGGGCGGCGTCGGCAAGACGACGACGGCCGCGGCCCTCGGCGCGACCGCCGCGACGCACCTCGGCGTGAAGGTCCTCGTGCTGACCGTCGACCCGGCCCGTCGCCTGGCCAGCGCGCTCGGGCTCGAGCAGTTCGGCAACGTCGAGACGCGCGTCCCCGACGAAGCCTTCACCGCTGCGGGCGTCGACCCGCAGGGCGAGCTCTGGGCGGCGATGCTCGACACGAAGCAGTCGTGGGACGACCTGATCCGTCTGCACGCCCCGGACGCCGCGACCCGCGACGCCATCCTGGCGAACCCGCTGTACCAGAACATCACCGGCAAGTTCATCCAGAGCCACGACTACGTGGCCATGGAGCGCCTCTACGAGATCCACCAGTCGGGCCGCTACGACCTGATCGTCGTGGACACCCCGCCGACGCGCAACGCCCTGGACTTCCTGGACGCCCCGGAGCGCATGGCGGACTTCTTCTCGTCCCGGCTCCTGCGCTGGCTCATCGCGCCCTACAAGTCGCGGGTGGTGAGCTTCGCGTCGAAGCCCTTCTACTCGGTGGCCGACCGCATCCTGGGCACTCAGTTCCTCGAGGACATCGCCGAGTTCTTCATCCTGTTCCAGTCGATGTACGACGGCTTCGTCGAGCGGGCGCGAGCCGTGACCGCGCTGCTCGGCAGCCCGCAGTGCAGCTTCCTGGTGGTCTCGACGCTCGAGGTGTCGCCCTCGCGTGAGGCCGAGTTCTTCCTCGAGGTGCTGGCGCAGCGCAAGTACCACGTCGGGGCGCTCGTGCTGAACAAGGTGCTGCCCGAGTTCCTGCTGAGCCGGGCGGGTGCGGACGCCGCCCGACGGCTCACGAAGGACGGCCCGGCGATCGCCGCGGACCTGGCCCCGTCGCTGCCGGGCGGCCGCCCGATCGAGAAGCACCTGTCGCACATGCTCACCGAGATCGGCGGGAGCTTCCTGAACTACCAGGTCGTCGCACGACGAGAGGCCGAGCAGCGGGCCGAGCTCGCCTCCAGCCCCGACCTGACGCGCACCGTGCCCTACTTCGAGG
>JAFAFZ010000435.1 GCA_023423215.1 Actinomycetes bacterium | reverse complement strand
GGGGGGCCGGGCGGGGGCCCCGCCCCCCCCGGGCGGGGGGGCGGGGGGGGGGGGCCCCGCGGCGTCACCTGCCCTGGAAGTTCGGGGTGCGCTTCTCCTTGAAGGCGCGGGGGCCCTCCATCGCGTCCTGCGAGGCGAACACGTCCCAGCCGTAGGTGAACTCGTGCTCGAGGGCCTCGTTCAGGCGCATGCCGTTGGTCTCGCGCAGCGTGCGCAGCACGGCCTGGACCGCGAGCGGACCGTTGGCGCAGATGACCTCGCCGATCTCGATCGCCTTGTCGAGGGCCTTCCCGTCGTCGACGACGTAGCCGATGAGGCCCAGGTCCAGCGCCTCCTGCGCCGAGATGTGACGACCGGTGAGGAGCAGGTCGCACGCGACGGTGTAGGGGATCTGGCGCGGGATGCGCACGACCGAGCCGCCCATCGGGTAGAGCGACCACTTCACCTCGGAGATGCCGAACTTGGCCGAGCGGCCCGCGACGCGGATCTCGGTGGCGCCGAGCAGCTCGGTGCCGCCGGCGATGGCGATGCCCTCGACGGCGAGGATGATCGGCACGTTGGGCTGGTAGCTGCGCAGCAGCGCCTTCCAGTGCAGCTCGGGGTCCTCGGCCATGCGCGCCTGGACGTCGATCGCACCGGGCGGGGGCGTGCCCTCGTAGCCGCCGGCCATCTCCTTCAGGTCGGCGCCCGAGCAGAAGTCGCCGCCGGCGCCGGTCAGGATGATCGCTCTGATGTCGGGATCGGTGTCGGCCTCGACGAACGCGTCGAGCATGCGGACGAGCATCTCGCCGTTGATCGCGTTCTTCCGCTCGGGACGGTTCAGCGTCACGATCTGCAGGTGGCCGCGTCGCTCGACGAGCACCGCCGGCTCGGGGACGGCCGGCGTCGCCGGGACCGTGGTGGCCGGAGCCGCCGCAGCGGCCTTCTTCGCGGGAGCCTTCTTCGCGGGAGCCTTCTTGGCGGGCGCTGCCTTCTTGGCGGCAGCCTTCTTCGCGGGCGCTGCCTTCGTGGCGGCAGCCTTCTTCGCGGGGGCCTTCTTGGAGACGGCCTTCTTCGCCGGCGCGGCCGTCTTCGCCGCCGCCTTCTTGGCCGGCGCTGCCTGCTTGGCGGGCGCCGCCTTCTTGGCAGGAGCTGCCTTCTTCGCAGGTGCCGCCTTCTTGGACACGGCCTTCTTCGACACGGCCTTCTTGGTCGCCACGGGTCCCCCTCGTCTCGTCGTCGGGTGCAGCTCGGCACCCTAGGTCAGGAACGAGAACAGGTTCTCATTCCGTGCAACGACTCCGGACGCTCACTCGGGGAAGGCGACGCCGGTGCGGTCGCGCAGGTCGATCGCCGCCTCGGGGAAGACGTTGCTGACCAGGAACGGGTCGGTGATGACCGCGTAGTCGGGGGCGAGCTCCTTCGTGTAGCGCTCGATGTAGAGCAGCTGCTTGCCGACGAGCATGAGCTCCTGGGGCGGGGTGCCGCCGAACTCCTTCATCAGCGTGACGCTCGAGGTGATCAGGTCGCCGAGGCTGACCGAGCCCATGCCCGAGTCGAGCAGCGGCTCGAGGATCATGCCGATGCGTTGGCCGATCTCGGAGTCGGTGCCCATGTCCGGCGGGAAGACCCCGACGCTGCGGTACGCGCGGGCGACCCGGGTGAAGTCGCGGTCGAAGACGCAGGTGAAGTACAGGTCGCGGGCGACGTCGCGCCAGCGGTCGTCGAGCTCGCCCATGATGCCGAAGTCGAGGAAGCAGCCGCGGCCGTCCTTGAGCACCCAGATGTTCCCGGCGTGCATGTCGCCGTGGAACGGTCCGTGGACCAGCACCGCCTCGGCCCAGGCCTTGGCGCCGCGCCGCAGCACGAGCTCGCCGTCGATGCCCCGCGCCGCGATGCCCGCGAAGTCGTCCATCGGGATGCCCTGCACCCGCTCCATGCAGATCGTGCGGGCGCCGCAGCGGTCCCAGTAGACCTCGGGCGCGGTGATCCAGCGGTTGTCGCCGAAGGCGCCGAGGCGCTCGCGGAAGCGGTCCTGGTTCCACGCCTCGACCACGGGGTTCAGCTCTCGTGCCGTCAGGGTCGCAAGGTCGGCGACCATGCCCGTGGCGTTGGCGCTGCGGCCCCACTCGGTGCGCTGCGCGATGCGGGCCACCGCGGCCAGCACCCGCAGGTCGCGGGTCATCTGCTCGCGCAGGCCGGGACGCTGCACCTTCACGACCGCGCGGCGCCCGTCGGGCAGCACGCAGCCGTGCACCTGCCCGATCGACGCGGCGGACAGCGGGACGTCCTCGAAGCTCGAGAACAGCTCGTCGACGGGTCGGCCCAGGTCCTCGACGATCGTGCGCCGAACCAGCTCGGTCGGGAAGGCGGGCACCTCGTCGAGGCAGCGGCGGGCCGGGCCGGCCAGCCACGCGGGGAAGATGCCGGGCGAGGACGCGATGACCTGTCCGAGCTTCACGAAGGTCGGGCCGAGGTGCATGAAGCCGTCGACCAGCCCGTCGGCCGCAGCCTCGGTCCAGCCGCGGCGCCGACCGTCCGCGACGCGGCGG
>JAFAFZ010000170.1 GCA_023423215.1 Actinomycetes bacterium | reverse complement strand
CGCGGACTCCTCGCCAGACGCGGACATCGCGAACGACAACCTCGGCAACGGCATCGCGGCCGGTGACGGCTACGGCCCGGTCGGGTCCTCCGAGCCGACCGTCGACAACGAGACGATCACCGAAGCCGGCAGCCGCGCCTTCCCCGACAGCGGAGATGACGTCGGCGACGGCGAGGACGATGCCGACATCGCGGACAGCCCGGCCGTCATCTACGACCTGGCGCTCGCCAAGACCGTGGGCCTCATCGACGTCACCGCCCGCTCGGTCGGCTTCGACATCGTCGTCGCCAACCAGGGCACGCTGCCGTCACGCGGGTACACGGTCACCGACACCGTGCCGGCGGGACTCGAGGTCGTCACCCCCGTGGCCGACGGCGGCGTCGTGGTCCCCGGAACCGGCGGCGACCCGGACACCGTGGTCTGGTCGCTCGACGGACTCGACCCGGGAGCAACCCGAACCCTCCACCTGGACACGACCGTGCTGGACCAGACGCTCGGCCCGTTCCGCAACCACGCGGAGATCTCGAGCGATTCGGCCGCGGACTACGACCTGCCGGGTGAGTCCGTGCTGGACATCGACTCGACGCCCGACGGCGACACCACGAACGACGGCGACTACGACGTCCTCGGGGTCGACAACGTGGGGCCGGGTGCGATCACCTCGGCCGGCACCGGACTCGATCCGGAGGACGACGCGGATGTCGCCGATGCCGACGTGACGATCCGCTACGACCTGGCGCTGTCCAAGGGCGGCCCGGCCTCGATGGACCCGACCGGCACCGCGGCGTTCTCGATCACGGTCGTCAACCAGGGCAACGTCGCCTCCGGGCCGTTCTCGATCGCCGATGCGGTGCCCACCGGGATGGTCGCCGTCGGTGCCAGCGACGGCGGTGACCTCTCGGCGCCGGCGAGCGTCGTCGAGTGGGACGACCTCCCGAGCCTGGCTCCGGGCCAGTCGACGACCCTGACGGTGTCGATGCGGATCACCGACCTGACGCTGCGAGAGTTCGTGAACGCCGCCGAGATCACGGCGGACGGCACCGCCGCCCCCACGGTGCCCGACGACGACTCGACACCGGCCGACCCGGCGACGAGCACCGTCGACACCGCCTCGGTCGTCGAGGCCGGGGTGGGGGCGGACGCCGGGTTCGACGACGAGGACGTCGCAACCGTCGCCATCGACGTCGTCTACGACCTGGCACTCGTGAAGCTGGTGGACGCTCCCTCCGTCGGCTTCGACGCGACACCGACCTTCACCGTGCGGGTCGCCAACCAGGGCAACGTGCCCTCCGGTGAGTTCCAGGTCGAGGACACCGTCCCTGTCGGACTGGCCATCGACGTGGTCGGCCAAGGCGGTGTCGCGAACGCGGAGGGCACCGCGGTCGTCTGGACAGTCGCGGATCTGGCACCCGGCCAGACGATCGACCTGACGCTGACCACCCGGATCTCCGACCTCACGCAGCGGCCGTTCCTCAACGTCGCCGAGATCGTCGCGGACAGCGCGGGCGGCTACTCGAACCTGCTCGAGACCGTGACCGATGCGGACTCCGAGCCCGGAGACCCGGAGACCAGCCCGAGCGACAACACAGTGCTCACGCAGGCCGGCGTCGCCGACGACGCCGGGTTCGACGACGAGGACGTCGCGCGGCTGGACGTGCCGGTCCGCTACGACCTGGCGCTGATCAAGCGGCTGCCGGAGGGTCAGCGCATGCGTCTCGGCGACACCATCACCTTCGAGATCCACGTGAAGAACCAGGGCAACGTGCCCTCCGGTCCCTACTCGGTGCAGGACGTGCTCCCCGGCGGACTGTCGCTGCTCGCCGCGAGCGACGGTGGCGTCGCCGGACCGAACGCGGTGTCCTGGAACGATCTCGCCTCGCTCGAGCCGGGCGCGGGTCGGGTGCTCACCGTCAGCACCCGTCTGGACGACATCTCGCGCGGTGAGTACGTGAACCGCGCCGAGATCACCGTCGACTCGGCCGACAGCTACTCGACGGCCACCGAGGTCGTCCGGGACGTCGACTCCACGGCGGACACCGACATCGCCAACGATGCCGTGCGAGACACCGATGACGTGGATGCCGAGCTGTCCGGCGACGAGGACGACCACGACCTCGCTGCGCTCGACCCGGCTCAGGTCCTCGCGGACAACGCCGTGAACAGCCCGGGCTCGGCGAGACCGCCGACGTCGGGTCCCGGATCGGCGCTCGCCCTCACGGGGTCCGACCAGCTGCGGGCGGTCGGGGTCGCGGTTGCCGCCGTGGCCGTCGGCGCTGGGCTGGTGCTGGTGGTGCGCCGTCGCCACCGAGACGTGTGGTGACCTGCGGTCCCGCCGTGCCGTGAGGTCGACGCCGCGCGCGGCATCGACCGGTACGGGGAGCGGCGAGGTCATGCACGAGCGGTCCGTGTCGATCGCCGGCCTCACCCATGTCCGGGGGGATCCCGGGTGCAGACCCTGCACTCGCGGTCCAGTGTTCGACCATGGCCACGTCGCAGCGGTTCCGCCGCCACCACGTCCTCCTCCCGTTCGCAGCGGTGCTGCTCGCGCTCACCGGATGTGCGCCGCCGATCGGGGGCGGGCACTCGAGCGCGTCAGGTTCCTCCGGGCCGGTCCCGGGGTTCGGGGACCACGCCGTCGTGTTCCCGTTCTGCTCGATCGCCGGGGGACACGTCGCGATCACGCTCTCCGGGAACACCACACCGATCCGCGTGTCCGTCGTTCCCGAGGGCGAGTCGCGCATGACGTGGGCCGGCGGCGTCGACGACGTTCCCGCAGGTGGCGGCACGCTCGTCACGGAGGAGCCGTTCCCCGCCGGCACGTGCGGCAGGTTCACCGCGAACCTGCAGCTCGGCGGATGCCCGTGGTTCTGCCCACCGCTCGGGAGCAGCTTCGACTGGCTCCTCACCTGGTGAGGTCCGGTCGATTCAACGGCGCCGGCTGACCGCCCCACGACCGGGGGAGAGGATCGCCGTCGACTCGTCGTTACGCTCCTCGATGAGCCCGACCCCTCGAGGAGGCCCAGATGTCACGAGCGCTCCAGCGGTCCTTCGCGCTGTTCCCCTTCATCGGGATCATCCTCCTGGTGATCGTCGAGGTCATCCAGTTCACCACCGGTGAGACCGACAACTGGCGCCAGCTGTTGGTGATGAACTCGGTGGCCTACCTGATCGGCGCGCAGGGGATCGGCGCCGGGATCGGTCACATGTTCTTCGGCCCGCCGATCGCGCGGTCCATCGGCTGGGAGCCGAGCCCGTTCCAGTGGGAGGTCGGCGGCGCCAACCTCGGCATCGGCATCGCCGGCGTCTGGGCCAGCTCGTTCAGCCCCGACTACTGGCTCGCCGTGATCATCGCGGCGGCCGGGTTCCTGTGGGTCGCCGGCATCGGCCACGTCCGGGACATCGTGAAGCACCACAACCTGTCGGTCAGCAACGCCGGACCGATCCTGTTCACCGACTTCCTCATCCCTGCCTACTGCCTCGTGATCTGGATCCTCTGGGCCAAGCCCTGAACGGCCTCGGGGAGCCGCTCGAGGCGGAAGAAGCACGCGAACGCGACGCCCGACAGCGGGAACGGGAACACCACGAACATCAGTGCGGCGATCGCCACGTGCATCGTCCACGTCACGGCGACCCAGATCGTCCGGGGTCGTCCGCCCAGGAGTGCGACCGGTGCGGCGAGCTCCGCGGCGACCGTGAGGACGGCGGCGGGTCGCAGCCAGTCGCCGGAGGGCAGGACCGCTCGACCGAGCGGGGACGAGACCTCACCGAACAGCTCGAGTCGCGCCGCCGAGAAGGCGATGTGGTTGCGCAGGGTGTCGCCCCACATCCACTCGAGCCCCCCGATGCGGAGCTTCGCGATGCCGGCCAGGACGTACGTCGTCACCGTCACGAGCATCGCGAGCCGCAGCGGCCACCCATAGGTCGCGCTGGACCCGCGCGGTCCGGTCGGCCGGCGACCGATCGTCCAGGCATCCGCGCTCCGGGAGAAGCCGACGACGAGGAGCTGCAGCACCATCAGGTTCTCGATCCAGAGCAGCTGGCCCCACGAGCTGCGGTACGTGGTCGCCAGGAGCATGCCGACGGCGAAGCACGGTCCCGTCACCCGCGCGGAGAGCCCGACCGTGAAGGCGACGCCGACCAGCAGGGTCGCGGTCATCCACGCCACGACGAGCGCGGCGGGCAGCGGGTCCTCGAGCCACCAGAGCGGGCCGACGCCGCCGAACTGGCTCGTCCGGGTCGCCAGCGACACGAAGGTGGGGAAGCGGGTGGCGAGGTAGGCGACGGCGAACCCGGCCACCAGCACGCGGAGGACGGCCAGGCGCTCCGGCGGCGCCTCGTCGAACAGCCAACCCTCGACCGGGGCCAGCGGGGTGGCACGGCGGCCGAGCGTCATGTCGCCTCGCACGCCGCGTGCAGCTGCCGGTCGAGGAGCGACTCCTCGCCCGAGGTCAGCGCGATCAGGTCGTGCTGCTCGGTCACGACCTCGACCCGTGCGACCTCGTCGGGGACCCGGTCTGCGACCTCGGCGCAGAGCGCGGTGGACTGCGCGTCCGCGATCCTGCGCTCCACCCTCGCCTCACCGACCAGCGCGTCGTCGGTGTCGGCGATGATCGACAGCGACAAGGGGACCCGCGATCCGTCGGCGTCGACGCCCACGACCGTCGAGAACACCGCCGTGTCCTGCCGGGCGTGGGCGTACATCGGGTACGTCGAGAGGGGGAAGCCGTCGCGGTCTCGCAGGGCCGGTGACACGACGGCGAGCAGCACGACCAGCGTCACCAGCCAGCGCCGGCGCCGCAGGGATCGATCGGTCCCGCGACCCACGCGGCCACGCTAGCTCCGGCCTCGTGAGCGCCTCCGTCGAGCGGGAGTCGGTCTCCCGACATCGACGCGACCGTGCCGACGCGCGTGCGGTCAGGTCGCTCCGTCCGAGCTCGCCGTGCTGGCAGCGCCGATGGCCGGCGGTCGGTGCATGGTCAACCGGGTCGCGACACGCGCAGGTCACCATGTCCGTCAGAGTGGGCACGTCAGTCTCGAGCGTCGGTGGGACTGGCCCACCGCAAGGTCATCTCGCCGCCGTACGGAGTGGCGGCCCAGTGCCCAGCGAGGGCGCGAAGCCGGTCATGCAGGCGCTGCGCCAGTTCCGGCGTGGCGAGCGACGGCGCGACCCGGGACAGGACCTGCTGGATCTCGGCTGCGTCGGCCTTGGTCCGCATCATCGTCTGCGCAGGTCCACTGAGCCGCTCCGCCACGGCCATGTCGTCACCGTCCAACCCGGGCCCGGCCAGACTTCCGCCTCGGGCAACCGATCCCCAGACGCCGCCCGACAGTCCCAGCTCCGATTCGACGGCGTAGTGCGCCAGATCGTGGCGGAGGAAGCTGCGGGAGTCGAGCTCCACGGATTCCGAGGTGCCGTCGTCGCGCTGCACTCGGACCACGTGTCGATCGTCGGACAGCTTGCAGAACACCACTTCCATGTGGCCGAAGGTACCGAGCGCGGGCAGAGCCACTCGGTTCCCGACCCCGCTCGAACGGATGGAGCATCCGTCTCCACGCCTCCTCGGAGGAGACGGTTTCAGCCGGGCGAGCCAGGGGAACGCCTGGAGACGCTGCCCGACAGGAGGTTCGGATGCCATCGAAGTCAGCGAACGTGAAGAACGAGAAGCAGTACGAGAAGCTCAAGGACAAGGGGATGTCGAAGGAACGCGCGGCGAAGATCGCCAACTCCCCGAAGGCCTCGAAGCACGGGGGCGAGAAGTCCCACAGCGGCAGCGGCAAGAAGGACCAGGGCGGCACGACTGCGCAGCACAAGGCCGCCGGTCGCAAGGGCGGGAAGGTGACGGCGAAGAAGAAGAAGAAGAAGTAGCGAACGCTCTGCACCAGAGGTGCCGACGGCCGCACGGCGACCCACGACAGGTCGGTACCCTCCGGCGGTGGTCCCGATCGGAGATCAACGGGCGTACTGGGACACGACCGGTACGACGAAGACGTTCACGCACCCGGTCGACGTCGGTTGGCTGCAGCATGCCTGGCCCGGTGCGCGCGTGCTCGACTACGGCTGCGGGTACGGACGGATCACCGCCGCGCTCGACCACACCGGGTGCGCCGAAGTGGTCGGTGTCGATCTCTCGACGTCGTTGATCGAGCGAGCCCGCGAGCGTCGTCCCGACCTGCGCTACGAGGTCCTCACCTCCCCGCCGCGACTGCCGCCCGGGCTGGGAACCTTCGACGTCGTGCTGCTCATCGCAGTGCTGACGTGCGTCGTCGACGACGCAGCACAACGGGCTCTTGTGGACGAGACGACAGCGGCCTTGCGGCCCGGAGGCCACCTCTACGTCAGCGACGTGTTGCTGCAGGAGGATGACCGCAACCTGGGCCGCTACGCCGCTGGTGTCTCAGATGGAGCCGCGCCGTACGGAACGTTCGTCGCGGACGACGGAGTCCTCTGCCGTCACCACGACGTCGAGCACCTGCGCCGGCTCTTCGGTCATCTCGACCTCGTCGGGGAACGACGGGTCCGAGTCGACACGATGAACGGCCACGAGGTCACCGCCGTGCAGATGCTGTACCGCCGGGCGTGACCGGCTCGTGTTCGTCGGCGCGCACCGTCGTCCAGACCCCGGAGCGCCAGCAACTCCGCAGATTCATCCAGGCTGAGCCCGACCGCCTTGGCGCGCACGACGAACTCGGCCCGCTCCAGGTCCGCGTCGTCGTACAGCGCGCTGCGAGCCCTAGGTGAGGACGTCGCGCAGCTCGGCGACCGCGTCGGGGGCGACACGCCACCAGGTCCAGCGGCCCCGCTTCTCGCCGACGATGAGGCCGGCCTCGGCGAGCTGCTTCGTGTGGTGGCTGACGGTGGGCTGGGACCGGTCGACCGGCTCGAGCAGGTCGCAGGCGCAGACCTCGTCGGCCGCGGCGATCAGGCTGAGGAGGCGGAGGCGGATCGGGTCCGCCAGCGCGGCGAAGCGGCGGGCGAGCCGTTCCGCGTCCGCCTCGTCGAGCGGCGCGGCAAGGACCGAGGGGCAGCAGTCGGCGGCCTCGATCACCGCCACCGGCTTCCGGGTCGACGCCATCTCACCTCCACGAACCGACATCCATGCATCGGCATCTACTCATTGACAGCTGTCGATGCATCGAAGATGCTCGATACATCGACATTCGTCGATCAGTCTACGCAGGAGGCTCCGCCATGTCACGGGTCCAGCTCGCACTCAACGTCTCGAACCTCGACGAGGCGATCGGCTTCTACTCGAAGCTCTTCGCCACCGAACCCGCGAAGGTGCGCGACGGCTACGCCAACTTCGCCGTCGCCGACCCGCCGCTCAAGCTCGTGCTGATCGAAGGCGCCGGTGCGCCCGGGTCGCTCAACCACCTAGGCGTCGAGGTCGCCTCGACCGACGACGTCACCGCCGCCACCCGGCGGCTCAGCGGCGAGGGTCTCGACACCGCGGTCGAGGACGAGGTCTCGTGTTGCTTCGCGGTCCAGGACAAGGTGTGGACCGACG
>JAFAFZ010000591.1 GCA_023423215.1 Actinomycetes bacterium | reverse complement strand
GGCGCCCCCCCGGGCCGCTCCACCTGGAGGAGCCGGACACCCGGGCCGGCCCGCCGATCAGTTCACGACCACGGCCGTGACCATGCCGAACATGCCGGTGTCACGCTCCACGTGGTTCAGGATGTGGCAGTGGTACACCCAGGTCCCGACCTCGTCGGCCTGGAACATCACCGTGTAGCGCTGACCCGGCGCCACCAGCACCGTGTCCGCCCAGTAGGGCTGCTCCAGGGGGAACCCGTCGATCGCCGTGACCAGCTGCGGGAACTCGTGCAGGTGCATCGGGTGCGACTGCAGGCCCTCGTTGTAGTAGGTGATCGCCACCCAGTCGTCCTTGTTCACGACGATCGGCGCGGTGGCCGGGAACGACTTGCCGTCGAGCGAGAACCCGATGACCCCGGCGTCGTTCAGCACCATCGGGATGTCGACCGCGGGCTGCACGTCGGCGGGGATGTCGACGCCGTTGACCGTGACGCCACGTGCGATCGGGGTCTCGCCGACCTGGATCACGCCGAACATCCCGTTCGGGACCGCCATCTGACCGTGCAGGTGCGGGTGGTACATGCCCATGTAGGGGCGATCGAGCGTGAACTCGTAGACGAAGTCGCCGCCCGGTTCGACCGGCTCCTGCGTGATGGGTGCGACACCGTCCATGGCGAAGGGCACCTCGAGCCCGTGCCAGTGCACGTCCTGGTTGACCGGCAGCTCGTTGTGCAGCGTGACCCGGATGCGGTCGCCCACGTCGACCTTGATCATCGGCGAGGGCACCGTGCCGTTGTAGGTCCACGCCTCGACGACGCGGCCCGGCTCGACCTCCCACTCGGCGATCTGCGCGGTCAGCTCGAACTCCTTCGTGCCGTCCGCCGCGACCGTGTAGGGCAGCAGCTGGTTGCCGACGCCCTCGGTCTCGGCGGGGAACTCGGCGAAGGTGGCGAGCATGTCGGAGTCCATCTGCGCCCAGTCGTCGCCGTGGCCGCCACCGCCCGAGGCCATGTCCGAGTGGTCCATGCCCTCCATGTCGCCGACCATCAGCGTGGCGGCCATGCCGGCGTCCTTGTGGCCGGGGACCGAGCAGAAGATCGTGTACTCGCCCTCGGCCAGGTCGCCCAACGGGATCGTCTCGGTCGCACCGGGATCGAGCAGCTTCGTCGCGACGCCGGTGCCCTCGACGGTCAGGTCGTGCTGGACGGTCCCGGTGTTGGTCACCTTCAGCTCGACGGCACCCTCGGGCGCCCACAGGTCGCCCTCGAGCGCGAACTCGGTCAGCTCGACCTCCAGCGTCGTCGTCTCGCTGCCGCTGGCCACCGAGCCGCCACCGCCCCCGCCGTCACCGGCGACGAGCAGCGCGACGACCACGATCGCGGCCAGGCCGAACAGGTAGAGACCTGCGAGGCCAGCGGTGGTCAGGGCCCAGGATCGGCGGTCGTCGGTGTCAGGAGGTGCTGCCATGGAGGTCCTCTCGTCTGGCGGTTCGTTCGATGCCTCGATCACACCGGAGATCGCCGTCAGCGAACAGGGACCTTGGTCCCATCCTGGTCAGCGATCACCCCCGTGGGTCCGGTTGGCGGCCGCGGCCCGGGCCGCCGAGAATCGTTCGGATGCAGGCTGCGCACACCCCGACCGCTCCGGTCCCCGGCACCCGGCCCCGCCGGGGCCGTGTGTGGCGGAACTTCGGCCGCAACCAGTCGTGCGTGCCGATGGGGTGGGAGCGCCCGACCACCGAGGACGAGCTGGGCGACGTCGTGCGCCGCGCCGCCTCGGTCGGACGCACCGTCAAGGCGGTCGGCGCCGGGCACAGCTACTCGGCCATCGCCTGCACCGACGGCCACCTGGTCGACCTGTCCGGCTACGACCGCGTGCTCGACCTGGACGCCGAGGGGCGCGTCACGGTGCAGGCGGGCATCCCGCTGTGGAAGCTGAACGAGGAGCTCGCCGCCCGGGGCCGCGCGCTCGAGGTGCTCGGTGACATCAACTACCAGTCGATCGCCGGCGCCGTCTCGACCGGCACCCATGGACCGGGGGTGCGCTTCGGCAGCATCGCGACGCGCGTCGTCGGTCTGCGCCTGGTGACCGCTGACGCGCAGGTGCTGGAGTGCTCGCCCACCCAGCACCCCGAGGTGTTCGACGCCGCGCGCGTCGGGCTCGGCGCGCTCGGCCTGCTGTCGACCGTCACGATCCAGACCGTGCCGGCGTTCCACCTGCACGCCGTGGAGGCACCGATGCGCATGGACCGCATCCTCGGCGACCTGGACGAGCTCGTCGACGGCACCGACCACTTCGGCTTCTTCTGGTTCCCGGGCTCGAAGGTCGCGCTGGCGAAGCGCAGCCGCCGCACCCAGGAGCCGATCCGGCCCCGTCCGAAGCTGGGCAGGTGGGTGGACGACGTGCTCGTCGACAACTACGTGTACGGCGCTGCGTGCCGCGTCGCGGCGCGGGTGCCGCGCACCGCCCGGACCATCGTCGCCGCGGCGGCCGAGAAGCCGACGCGGGAGTGGATCGACCGCAGCGACAAGGTCTTCGCCACGCCACGCCTGGTCCGCGTCGTCGAGATGGAGTACTCGATCCCGCGCGACCAGTTCCCCGAGGCGTTCGCCCGCCTCGGCCGGCTGATCGACTCGATCGGCACGCCGATCACGGTGCCGGTCGAGTGCCGCTGGACCGCGGGGGACGACATCCCGCTGAGCCATGCGCACGGACGCGACTCCGCCTACCTCGCCGTGCACATGTTCCGCGGCGAGCCCTACGACCAGTACTTCCAGGGCGTCGAGAAGATCATGGGCGACCACGAGGGCCGGCCCCACTGGGGCAAGCTCCACTTCCAGAGCGCCGAGACCCTGGCGCCGCGCTACCCGCGCTGGGGCGAGTTCACCGCGCTGCGCGACCGGCTCGACCCCGAGGGCCGCTTCCGCAACCCGTACCTGGACCGCGTGCTCGGCCTGCCCGGCGGCGGCTGAACACCCCCCTCCCCGCGAGCACCACCCCGCCACCCCTGCCGACGGAGCGACCATGGCACCGAACCGATTCCTGGCCGACCACCCACGGGTGGCGCTCGGGCACTGGCCCACGCCGCTGCAGCCCTGCGACCGCCTCCGTGAGCAGCACGGCGGCCCGCGGATCTGGCTCAAGCGCGACGACTGCTCCGGCCTGGCCGTCGGCGGCAACAAGACCCGCAAGCTCGAGTTCCTGCTGGGGAAGGCGCTCGCCGAGGGCTCCGACGGGGTCGTCACCTTCGGTGCCCTGCAGTCGAACCACGCACGCCAGACCGCCGCGGCCTGCGCCGGACTCGGCCTGCCCTGCGACCTGGTCCTGACCCGGGCGGTCGATCGGACCGACGAGTTCTACCTGCGCTCGGGCAACCTGCTGCTCGACGAGCTGCTGGGCGCCACGCTGCACGTCGTCGACGACAGCGACGCGGCCTTCGTGCGCTTCGGCGAGCTGTACGAGCAGGCCGAGCGCGACGGGCGGCGGCTCTTCGGGATCGTGCCCGGCGGATCCGACGCCACCGGCGTGCTCGGCTACGTCGACGCCTCCCTCGAGCTCGCCGACCAGGTGCGCGTCGCGGAGCTGGACGTGCAGCGCATCGTCGTCGCCGCCAGCACGGCGGGCACCGCCGCCGGGCTCGTGCTCGGCGCCGCGG
>JAFAFZ010000054.1 GCA_023423215.1 Actinomycetes bacterium | reverse complement strand
CAGGAGGGAGTGCAGCGTCGCCCACGTCAGCGTCCATTGTGACGAGGTCGAGCGCGGTGCCGTCCACCGCCGCGTCGACCACGTCGACCGCGGTCGTCAGCTCGTCGACGCTCGCACCGGTCACCGCGGGGCAGTGGGACCCCTCGGCGCTCCCGCCGTGCGACGGGCTGGCGATCGCCGAGGGTCCGCCGAGCTGGCTGCCGACTGTGGTCCCGGACGGGCTCCGCCTGGCCGAGGGTGTGACGCGGCTGCACACAGCGGAGGGACCGGTGGACGCCGGGCGCGTCGGGGCGACGTCGTACACGCTCGCCGAGCTGGGTGCTGCCGGGGAGCTGCGCTCGACCTTCGTGCTCGAGCGCGGCGGTTCGCCGACCGAGCGGTCCACGTACGACTCGGCCACCGGTGAGGTGCTGTCCGAGGTCCGGGGAGGTCCGGGCGAGGTTGCGCGCTGGATCAACCGAGGTGATCCGTACGGCGCCGTCGAGGCTGCGTGGAACGAGGGCGGCGAGCACTGGCGTGCGAGCGCACAGGCGACCCCCGTGGACCCGGACGGTGGCCCGTCATGGACGCAGTCCGACCTCGCAGCGGTGCTCGCTCATCTCGACCTGACTCGCAGCTCGGTGTCGGACCGGTCGGGCAGGTTCGTCGTCGTCGGAGGTTCGACCCAGGACGGCGACCCTGCGCACCGCAGCACCGTCCTGTCCTTCGTCCCGGACGGGTCGGTGTCGGGGGCGGCGCCACTGCACGTCGAGATCTCGGAGCGGCCGGCCGGATCGAGCGGGCTCCCGGCGCTCTGGGAGGTGGCGCTCGACCCTCGCGCCACAGTCGTGACCGTCGAGGGCGTCCTGGTCGCGAGCAGCCCGAACCTGGCGGTCGGCGCCGTCGCCGACGGGTCGACGGTCCGGGCGGCGGTGAACGGGTCGTGGAGCCCGGTCGACGGGCAGATGCAGCCGTCCTGGACGTCGCCCACCGTCGACGACCTGCGGACGCTGGTGGTCGGCATGGTCGCCGTGGCGGCCGACGACCCACGGCTCGCGCAGGTCGGCATGCCCTCCGACACCGGCACGCCACGATGCCGGGACGTGCCGTGAGACCGGGGTCAGGCGACGGGTTCGGGCACCTCGGCGCCGAGGAGCTCGGCGGCGAGCAGCTCGTAGGAGCGACGCCGTGACGCCAGGTCGTGCGCCATCGTCAGCACCATGACCTCGTCCGCCGCGGCCTCCTCTGCCATGACCCGCAGCCGTGCCGCGACGTGGCGCGCGGAGCCCACCGTGTGCCGCGTGCGGTTCGCTCGGCGCTGCGCCTCTTCGGCAGGCGAGTACTCGTAGGCCAGCGCCTCCTCGAAGGTGGGGGAGGGGCCGTTGCGACCCTGGCCGATCCGCAGCCACGCCAGGTCCAGCGTCGCCGCCAGCCGCTCGGCCTCGTCGTCGGTCTCGGCGGCGAGCGCGGAGAGCCCGAGGATGGCGTACGGCTCGGACGCGAACTGCGACGGACGGAAGTGCGCTCGGTAGTGGCGCAGCACTGCGGCAGCGGGACCCGGGTTGATGTGGTGCGCGAACGCGAACCCCAGGCCGAGCTCGGCGGCCAGCTCGGCGCTGTAGCCGCTGGAGCCCAGCAGGAAGATCTCGGGTGCGTCGCCACCTCGGGGCGATGCCGTCACCGAGGCGAACGGGTGGTCCGGTGCCAGGCCGTCGGTCAGGAAGCCGAGCAGGTCGTCGAGCTCCTCGGGGAAGTTCTCGGCCCGCAGCGCGGCGGCCGATCGGCGCAGGGCCAGCGCCGTGCGACCGTCGGTCCCCGGTGCGCGACCGATGCCCAGGTCGATGCGGCCGGGGTGCATCGCCTCGAGGAGACGGAAGGACTCGGCGACGTGCAGCGGTGCGTGGTTGGGCAGCATCACGCCACCGGAGCCGACGCGCAGCGTCGAGGTCGCCGCCGCCAGGTGGGCGATGATCACCGCGGGCACGGAGCTCGCGATGCTGCCGGTGTTGTGGTGCTCGGCAACCCAGTAGCGGGCCAGGCCGAGCTGCTCGGCGGCGCGAGCCAGCTCGGTGGCGTCCTGGATCGCCTCGCCGGCGGTCGACCCGGCGGGCACCGGGCAGACGTCGAGGACGGAGAGCCGCAGCGCGGGGTCGGAGGTCGCTGCGGGGGAGTCGGGGGTGGTGTCGGACATCACGGAGGCAACCGCTCGGCCCGCCGGCGTGTTCCCCGGCGTCCGGACGGGTCGTCAGGCCCTCGGCACGAGCGCGAGCTGGCGCGACTGGGCCACCAGCCGACCCGTCGAGTCCCAGACCTGGCCGTCGACCTCGAGGAAGCCGCCGGTCAGGAACCGGGTCGAGCAGGCGACCGCCAACCAGCCGGGCGCCGGCCGGGCGCGGACGTGCGCGGTGAGCTCGATCGTCGGCGTCCAGGCCAGCGGCACGTCCGCGTTGACGATCGTGGGAGGGAAGGAGTCGACTGCGCAGAGCAGCGCGATCGTGTCGGGCTCCTCGCCGTCGCGCAGCCGGAACCAGCCCCGCAGCAGCGGTGTGCCCGACGGGCGGCCCTGCGCGAAGCCGGCGTCGTCGGGATGCAGACGCAGCTCGACCTGGGCCATGAACGGGGGCGGGAACGGCGGATCGGCGATGATCGGGACGCAGTCCTCGGGAGCGGGCAGATCGGGCGGTGCGGCCAGCACGAGCTCCGGCGACTCCTCGTCGCCGCCGGCCCGGCCGGGTCCGTCACCCAGGTCGCCGTAGGTGGCGAGCACCGAGAGCAGGTCGCGCTCGCCGCTGCGCAGCGTGGCCCGCACGGTGGTGAAGCGTCGGCCGCTGCGCACCACCTCGGTGTCGATCGTCGCGGGGCCGGCGTGGCCGGGCGCGAGGTAGTGGGCGGTCACCGTGATCGGGTCCGGGCGGCCGGTGGCGGCTCGCAGTGCCCGGCCCACCAGCGCGAGCAGGTAGCCCCCGTTGGTGTTGCCCATGATGTCCCAGTCGGTGGCGATCGTCGCCGCCCAGGCACCGTCGTCGAGCCGGTCCACCGCGGTCGCCCGCGTGAACCGGCCCGTCGACCGGGGTGCCTCGGGCGCCGCGTCGCCCTGCGTCACGCGCCGCTCACCGGACTGGGACGCTCCGCCGCGTCGGCCGGCTCGGCGAAGGCGTCACCGTCGCCGAACTCCTGGGTGGGCGTGATCGCACGGGAGGGCAGGAAGAGCAGGGCGGCGACGGCACCCAGACCGGTGGCGAGTGCCGCGACGCGCACGCCGGAGGACATGCCGTCCAGGAACGCCGTGCGAGCGTCGTCCAGGATGACGGTGCGTCCCTCCGGCGGGGCCTGCTCGGCGACCATCGCCGCAGCCTGCACCGA
>JAFAFZ010000032.1 GCA_023423215.1 Actinomycetes bacterium | reverse complement strand
CCGATCAGCACCAGGTCGTCCAGGCCGCTGTTGCGCTCGAGGATCTCGTGGGCCATGCGGCGCAGCGCCCGGTGGATGTCGTCGGCATCCATGACACGGGCCCGTGCAACGAAAACGCCCCCGTAGGGGCGCGTCATGCGTCGTTCGCGTTCTGCCATCGGCAGGCCTTCCGTCTGTCCGTAGGGGCCTCTCTGGACCCCCTTCACGTACAGGCACGCAGCGTAGCACTCCGTCCGGGACGCTCCCGACGGGGTTCCGGGGCCGCGGACCGCCACCGCGGTGGCCGGCACGGGTTCAGGCGAAGCTGCCCCGGGGGGTCGGCGTGCGCAGGACCTCGATCCGCGACGCCCCGCGCACGATGCGGAAGCGAGCGCCGTCGACGGCCTCGGCGTGCGGGTCGAAGGTGTCGATGTTGCGGATCGTGACCAGCACCTCGTCCGGGGTCACGTCGAGCACCGTGTAGCCCTGGTCGATCAGGTTCAGGTGTCGCAGGTACGGCCGGTTCTGTCCCAGCACGAAGCGCTCGGCGGCTCGCAGGACCTCGGTCGCGACGTCGCGCGGGAGGTCGCCCAGGTACGCCCGACGAGGGTCGGGGTCCGCCGTCAGCGACCCCGTGCACACGTCGAACGCAGCCGGTGGGGTCCGGGTCGAGGCGGGGTCGGGCCGCAGCTCCGCGACCATCGCGACGTGCGTGTGGCCGCTCGCGAAGACGGTGTCCCTCACCCCGTGGGCGTCGAGGTGCGCGAGCAGGTCGCGCCGCTCGGCCATGTAGTCGTCCCAGGCCTCGTTCGGTGCGTACACGCCCGCGCCCGGGGGCAGGTCCGGGCGGAACGGACGCAGCAGCTCGAGGTCGAGCAGCCGCCACGGGCTGATGTTGTACGGGTTGCCGATGAGGCGCCACGCGGCGGTCGAGGCGACCAGGCCCTCGGTCAGCCAGCGATGCTGCTCGGCCCCCAGCGTGGTCCGCCCGGGAGCGTCCGGACCGCCGGGCTCGAGGTGCACGACCTCGTCCAGCGCCGGATCCCGGTACGAGCGCACGTCGATCATCGACACGTCCGCCAGCTCGCCCCAGCCGAAGCGCCGGTACGCACGCCCGCTCCCGTCGTCGAGGAGCGGGAAGTGCTCGAACCAGGCGCGGCTCGCCGCAGCGAGCCGCTCCGGCGGTCCGGTGCGGTCGACGCCGTTGTAGAACTCGCCGTCGTCCCACATCGCCACGCACGGCAGCGCCGCGTGCAGGTCGCGCAGCATCGGCTGTGCCCGCCAGCGCCGGTACTGGTCCCGGTAGTCGTCCAGCGTGAGGGTCGCCTCGTCCGACACGTACACGTAGTCGCCGAGGTGCACGAACAGGTCCAGGTCCGGCTCCGCTGCCGCCGCGGCGTGGGCGACGAACCAGCTGTCGTTGAGCTGCTGGCACGACGCGAACGCCAGGCGGAGCCGATCCGGCGAGGAGCCCGGCGCCGGGGCGGTGCGCAGCCTGCCCGTCTGGCTCGTCGCGACGGGTGCGCCCGTCGTCTCGAAGCGGTAGTGGAACCAGCGGTCCGACGGCAGACCGGTCGCCGCGACGGTGACGCAGTGGCCGTGCTCGGCCTCGGCCAGGGCGAGGCCTCCGGCCACGATCGACGTGAACGCTGCATCGGTGGCGACCGTCCACAGGACAGGCACGGGCCCACCGTCCGGCGGGGCGACCACCCGGGTCCAGATCGCGGCGCCGTCGGGCATCGGGTCCCCGGCCATCACGCCGTCGGGGAACGGGGCCGGATCGGGCACGCCCGGCGGGGGGAGCACCGGTTCCGGGGCGGGCGGTCCGACCGAGCAGCCGGCGAGGACCACCCCGGCGCCCATGCCGAAGCCCAGACCCGCGAGCACCTCGCGCCGGGTCATCGTCGCACCGTGCGACGCGACGACGCGCCGTTCGCCACGTGCTGCCATCTCGCCCCCCGCTGCGCTGCGCCGCCCCGGCCCTCTCCGTGGCGGTGCAGGCAGTGTGCCAGTCGACGCCGGGCGCTGTCGCCGGTCCTGGCGAAGAGTTCACCCGGCGGCCACCTGCGTGGGTCCGACCGGCGCCGGGCGCTCGAGCCGAAGGGCTCGGCCCGGGTCGGTCTCAGGCGGGTCGCAGCTCGTCGGCGGCTGCGGAGAGGAGCCCGTTCACGAACCGCGCGGAGTCGTCGGTGCCGTACTGGCCGGCCAGGTCCACCGCCTCGGAGAGCACGACGCCTCGGGGCAGGTCGGGCCGCTGCGACAGCTCGTAGAGGGCGATGCGCAGGACCAGCACGTCCATCGTCGGCATGCGCGCCACGGTCCACCCGCGAGCCAGGCGGTCGATGTGGCCGTCGAGCTCGGCGCGGCGGGCGTCGACCCCGCGCACCAGCTCGGCGGTGTACTCGTCGGGCGCCAGCACCTGCTCGTCGAGCACCTCGTCCGCGCTGCGGTCCTTGGCGTGCACCTCGTAGAGCAGGTGCACCGCACGCTCACGGGCCTCGTGGCGACCGCCGGCGACGGCGCGCACGACCGGCGGCGCGCCCACCGAGATGCGCTCGACGACCGTCTCCGGGTCCAGCACGGTGTCGAGCACCGCGCGGCTGACCGGCTCCGCGTCCAGGTCCGCGTCC
>JAFAFZ010000651.1 GCA_023423215.1 Actinomycetes bacterium | reverse complement strand
GGTGTGGGCACCGTCGGTGATGCCCGACCTGGGCGTCGAGATGACCGACGAGCAGGCGCTCGCCGCGACGTTCCGGGTGCTCGACGGCGAGGGCTTCGCCGAGAACATGGCCGGCCACATCACCTGGCAGCGCCCGGGGCAGACCAACATGCTCGTCAACCCGTGGGGGCTGTGGTGGGCCGAGCTGGCCGCCTCGGACATCTGCGAGGTCGACGAGGACGCGAACGTCGTCGCCGGCCGCTGGGACGTGACCCCCGCGGTGCACATCCACACCGAGCTGCACCGGGTCCGATCCGACGCCCGCGTCGTGATCCACAACCACCCGTACCACGTCAGCCTGCTCGCGGCGCTCGGTCACCTGCCCGACCTGGTGCACCAGACCGGCTCGCTCTTCCTGGACGACGTGTGCTGGGTCGAGGAGTACGCGGGAGAGATCGACAGCCCCCGGCTGGCCGCGGACCTGGCCGCCACGATCGGCGACGCGAGCGTCGCGATCCTGCGCAACCACGGCGTCATCGTCACGGGCGAGACGCTCGCCCAGGCCACGTACCGGGCGGCGTCCATCGACCGGGTCTGCCGAATGACCTACGACGTGCTCGTCAGCGGTCGTGAGCCGCTGCAGATGAACGCCGCCGCCATGGTCGGCATGAAGGAGTCCCTGCTCGAGCGGGCGGCGGACGTGTACTGGGCCGGCGCGGTGCGCGCCGTGCTCCGGGCGGACCCGACGGTGCTGTCGTGACCTCCACCCGACCGACGAACGCACCCACGACGAGAGGCGACGCCCTGTGAGATCACTCGACGAGATGTCCAGCGACCTGAGCTTCACCGCCGCGAAGACCGGCGACGAGCGACAGGTCACCTTCCTGCCCGAGCCGCAGCGCGCCGAGCGTCGCTACACGGTGATCTCGGTCGACGACCACATCGTCGAGCCGCCGCACACCTTCGAGGGTCGCATGCCCGCGAAGTTCGGCGACCGGGCGCCGCACGTCGTCGAGGTCACCCCCGGCGGGCCCGAGGTCTGGGTCTACGACGGCCAGGAGCTGCCCAACGTCGGGTTCAACGCCGTCGTCGGCCGACCGGTGTCCGAGTACGGCTTCGAGCCGGCGCGCTTCGACGAGATGCGTCGCGGCGCGTGGGACATCGACGCCCGAGTCGCGGACATGGACCTGAACGGCATCTACGCGTCGCTCAACTTCCCGTCCTTCCTGCCCGGCTTCGCCGGTCAGCGCCTGCAGCTCGTCACGAAGGACCGCGACCTGGCCGAGGCGTCGGTGCGGGCGTGGAACGACTGGCACCTCGAGGAGTGGGCCGGCACACACCCCGGTCGCATCATCCCGTGCCAGATCCCGTGGCTGCTGGACCCCGAGCTCGGGGCGAAGATGATCTACGAGAACGCCGAGCGCGGCTTCCACGCCGTGACCTTCAGCGAGAACCCGGCGAACCTCGGCTTCCCGACGGTGCACTCGGGCCACTGGGACCCGTTCCTGCGGGCCTGCGCCGAGACCGGCACGGTCGTGAACCTGCACATCGGCTCGTCGGGTGCCGCCCCGACCACCACGGACGACGCACCGCCCGACGTCGCCGGCGTGCTGTTCTTCGCCTACGCGATCTACGCCGCCGTGGACTGGATCTACTCCGGCATCCCGAGCCGCTTCCCGGACCTGAAGATCTGCATGTCCGAGGGCGGCATCGGCTGGGTCGCCGGCCTGCTCGACCGGCTCGACCACATGCTGAGCTACCACGAGATGTACGGCACCTGGGCGGCGCTCGGCGAGGAGCTCACGCCGGCCGAGGTGTTCCTGCGGAACTTCTGGTTCTGCGCCGTCGAGGACCAGTCCTCGTTCGTCCAGCGTGACCGCATCGGCGTCGGCAACATCCTGCTCGAGGCCGACTACCCGCACTGCGACTCCACCTGGCCGCACACCCAGGCGACGATCCACGAGGAGATCGGCGACCTGCCCGCCGAGGACATCCGGCGCATCACCTGGGAGAACGCCTCGGAGCTGTACCAGCACCCCGTCCCCGTCGAGGTCCAGCAGGACCCGAACGCCTACTGACCATGTCGACGGTTCCGCCAGACCACGACACCGCACCGGTCGACGACGCCGAGTGGGTCTCGTCGTTCACCAGGATGGACGACGCGACCTCGGACGAGATCGTGCGGATCTTCGCCGCCGCGAACGAGACGATGTTCGCCGCCTTCCTGCCCGCCGTGCTCGGCCAGCTCGAGGCGCTCAAGGGTCCGACGTTCGGGTACCGGGTCGACCGCTACGAGCACAGCCTGCAGTCCGCCACGCGGGCGCTGCGCGAAGGCGCCAGGGACGACCTGGTCGTCGCGGCGCTGCTCCACGACATCGGCGACCACCTGGCGCCGAGCAACCACGCCGAGCTCGCTGCGACGATCCTCGAGCCGTACCTGGACGAAGAGGCGACGTGGGTGGTGCGCCACCACACCGTCTTCCAGATGCACCACTGGGGCCGCCAGTTCGGTGTCGACCCCGACGCACGCGAGCGCTACCGCGGGCACCCGTACTTCGACACGTGCGCGCACTTCTGCGCCGCGTGGGACCAGGTGTCCTTCGACGACACCTACGACACGCTCCCGATCGAGAGCTTCCTCCCGATCCTCGAGCGGGTCTTCAGCCGCCAACCAGCACAGAACCTCGATCCGGCGTAGGGGGGACCTCACCGGATCACCAGGGGGACGCCGGCCAGAGGGGACGGCGTCAGCACGACACGACAGGAGTTCACACGCCCATGTCCCGATTCCGACTTCTCGCGCCCTGCCTGGTGGCAGCCGGCGCGCTCGTGCTCGGCGCCTGCGGGGGGAGCGACGGTGACGCGTCGCCGATCAGCCAGGCACCCGACGCCGAGGTGCCGAAGGGCGACCCGATCGTCCTCGGCCTCGACGAGGACAGCACCAGCGCCGGTGCTGCGTACTCGATGGTCACCGCGCAGGCCGTGCGGGACACCGTCGACAAGATCAACGGCGAGGGCGGCGTGCTCGACCGTCCGCTCGAGATCGTCGTCGGCAACTCCGAGAGCGACCCGACCAAGGGCGGCGCCGTCGCCCGCAGTCTGATCGACCAGGACGCCGTCGCGATCTTCCTGACCGCCGGCTCCGCGTCGAGCGTCCAGATGAAGCCGATCCTCCAGAGCGAGCAGGTCATCGGCATCGCGCCGACCTCGACCAGCGCGGACCTGGTGAAGGCACCCGACGCCGAGTACGTGTACACGCTGGCTCCGTCCGCGGCCGCGTGGGCGCCGACCTACTGCGGCGCCTTCGAGGCGGCGAAGATCGAGACGGTCGGCGTCATCATCGAGTCCACGCCGTCGCTGCAGAGCCTGAACGACGCGCTCATCACCAACGGCATCTCGAAGTGCGTCGAGGTCGTCGCGAGCGAGCAGGCCGCGCCCGACACGACCGACGTCACCGCGCAGATCACCAAGCTGAAGAACGCCGAGCCGGACGCGATCCTGTCGTCCACCTCGGGCGGTGCGTTCGAGGTCCTGATCCAGAACACGCTGGCCCAGGTCACCCCGGACACCCCGAAGTTCACCGTGCAGGCGATCGCCAACCAGCCCGACGAGTGGCGCACCGCCAACGCCGGTGCGCTCGACGGCCTGGTCGCGCTGGCCAGCGTCGACCTGACCAACCCCCGCACCGAGGAGGCCATCGAGTTCTTCCGGTCGATCCGGGGTGAGGACTTCCAGGTGACCGGCTTCGACCTCCAGGCCTACGACGCGGTGTACCTGCTGAAGGAGGCCATCGAGGAGGCCGGTTCGGTCGACGACCCGGTGGCCATCAAGGACGCGATGGACGCGACGGACGACTACGAGCCGCACTTCGGCGGCCAGGACTTCCGCCTGACCTTCGCGGTCGACAAGCACAACGGGGCGACGGGCGACTGCGGCGTCGTGCTGGCGGAGTTCACCGCCAAGAACGAGCTCGGCGACCCGTGGCCGACCTTCCAGCCGTCCTGCTGCCGGCCTGACCCCCCACGCGGCGCCGGGGGGGCGGCGCCCCGGGCCCCCCC
>JAFAFZ010000623.1 GCA_023423215.1 Actinomycetes bacterium | reverse complement strand
GACTCCGCCAGCTTGGTCGCCTGCTCGTCGCCCTGTCGTCGCACCTGGTCGCCGGCGCCCGGGCCGCCCTGCGGTCCGTCGCCCTGATCGCCCGAAGCGCCCTGGCCCGATCCGCCGCCGCTCGCGGCCTCCTTGGCGACCTGCTGCAGTCGGCGGGTGTCGCTGTTGCGCAGGATCCGCGCCACGGCGAAGCCGGCTCCGGCCGCCAGGGCGAGGAACTGCACCGGGTGGTCACGGCCGAACTCGGTCGCCCGGCGCAGCCCGCCGCTCGGGCCCTCGTCGCGCAGCAGGGTCGCGACGCGATCGGTGCTCTCGGCGAGCGAGCGGGCGACGTCGCCCACCACGCTGCCCTGGCCGGTGTTGTCGGCCATCGAGCGCAGATCGGTCGAGACCGACGAGAGCGACTCCGCCAGCTTGGTCGCCTGCTCGTCGCCCTGTCGTCGCACCTGGTCGCCGGCGGCGTCGACGACGGTGCGGGCGTGATCGATCGCGTTCCGAGCGACCTCGCTGCCCTGTTCGCGGACAGCGCCCGCCACTCCGGCGGCGTGCTCCTGGACCGTCGCGGTGACGTTCCCGCCGCTGCCGCTCGGGTCGG
The DNA here is from genome assembly GCA_023423215.1 of Actinomycetes bacterium. GTDB lineage: Bacteria > Actinomycetota > Acidimicrobiia > Acidimicrobiales > Microtrichaceae > JAFAFZ01. The sequence continues at coordinate 3,305 of JAFAFZ010000623.1, read as the reverse complement.
AGGTGGTGGCCTCGCTCATGTCGTTCCCTCCTGGTCGGTGGTCATGTGTGGAGCCGCCCTACCCGGGCGGCAGAGAGTGAGAACCGGCTCATCGCCACGGCTCGAACAACACCTTCACGGCGCCGTCCTGCTTGCGCTGGAACGTCTCGTACGCGGCGGGTCCCTCGTCGAGCGGCACCCGGTGGGTGGCGAAGTGGTCCACACCGAGCGGGTCGTCGTCGCCGGTGAGCAGCGGCAGGATGTCGGGCACCCAGCGCTTCACGTTCGCCTGGCCCATGCGCAGCTGCACCTGCTTGTCGAACAGCACGAGCATCGGCAGCGGATCGGCCATCCCGCCGTACACCCCGCTCAGCGAGATGGTGCCGCCGCGGCGGACCAGGTCGATGGCGGTGTGGAACGCGCCCATGCGGTCCAGGCCGGTGTGCTGCATCATCTGCTCGGCGAGCGAGTCGGGCAGCAGGCTGGTGATGCGGTGGGCCAGCTTGCCGACGCCGTCGCCGTGTGCCTCCATCCCGACCGCGTCGATCACGGCGTCGGGCCCACGGCCGTCGGTCAGCTCCTGCACCGCACCGAGGAGGTCGTCCTCGTCCGACATGTCGATCGTCGTCACGCCGTTGGCCGCTGCGCGCGTCAACCGCTCGGCGACCAGGTCGATGCCGATGACCGTGCCGATGCCCCGGTGGAGTGCGATGCGCGTGCACATGTCGCCGATCGGACCGAGCCCCAGCACCGCCAGGCTGCCGCCGGCCGGCACCCCGGCGTACTCCACCGCCTGCCAGGCGGTCGGCAGCACGTCGGAGAGGTACACGAAGCGGTCGTCGGGCGGGCCCTCCGGGACGACGACCGGACCGAACTGCGCCTGGGGCACCCTCAGGTACTGGGCCTGGCCCCCGGGGACCGCCCCGTACAGCTTCGTGTAGCCGAACAGGGCGGCGCCGGAGCCGTGCTCTCGGACCTGGGTCGTCTCGCACTGGGTCATCAGGCCCTGGTCGCACATGAAGCAGTGGCCGCACGAGATGTTGAACGGGATCACGACGCGGTCCCCGGGCGACAGGTTTGTGACCTCGCTGCCCACCTCCTCGACGATGCCCATCGGCTCGTGGCCGAGGATGTCGCCCTCGGTCATGAACGGCGCCAGCACCTCGTAGAGGTGCAGGTCGGACCCGCACAGGCCGCTCGAGGTGACGCGGATGATGGCATCGGTCGGCGCTTCGATCGTCGGGTCGGGTACCTCGTCGCAGCGGACGTCGCGTTGGTCGTGCCACACCAGTGCCTTCATGGCTCCTCCAGGAGTCGAACGGTGGGGGCTGCCTACCCGGGTCGGCGGCGTCGATGACCCGACCCCCCGCGCGCACGCCCCGTGTCCACGCGCTCGGGGACGCGGAGCGACGTCACGTCGTGCTCCGCCGCAATGAGGTAGACAACCACTACCCATCGCAAGGGCGATCGCCCCCGCTCGTGGAGGAGGCCACCGTGAGCACCCTGCTGCGTCGGTGGACGCCCGGACTCGTGACGCTGCGCAACTACGAGCGCGGGTGGCTGCGGTTCGACCTCATCGCCGGCGTCGTGCTCGCTGCCATCCTCGTGCCCCAGGGCATGGCCTACGCCGAGCTCGCCGGGCTACCGGCGGTGACGGGCCTCTACACGACCATCGCGTGCCTGGTCGCGTACGCGGTCTTCGGCCCGTCCCGGGTGCTCGTGCTCGGTCCGGACTCCTCGGTCTCGCCCCTGATCCTGGCCTCGATCACACCCCTGGTCGTCGTGGGCGACCCGGGCAGCGCCATCGCGCTGGCCGGCATGCTCGCCGTGCTGGTCGGCGTCATCGAGATCGGCCTGGGCATCGCACGCCTCGGCTTCGTCGCCGACCTGCTCTCGAGCGAGGTGCGCGTCGGCTACCTGAACGGCCTGGCGGTGACGATCATCGTCGGCCAGCTGCCCAAGCTGTTCGGCTTCTCGACGGACGGGGACGGCTTCGTCGACGAGCTGCGCCAGTTCGTCGACCACCTCGACGAGCGCAACACCACCACGCTCCTCACCGGCCTGGCGGTGCTCGCCGTGCTGCTGGTCCTGCCCCGGCTCACGACGAAGGTGCCCGCCGTGCTGGTCGCGGTCGTCGGCGTGACCGTCGCCTCGGCCGTGCTCGACCTCGCGGCCGAGGGCGTCGCCACCGTCGGCACGCTGCCGAGCGGCTTCCCGAAGCCGTCGCTGCCCTGGACCGACGCGTCCGACGCGGTCGCGCTGCTGGTCGGAGCGGTGGGCATCACGATGGTGTCGCTGACCGACACGATCGCCACCGCGTCGAGCTTCGCCGCCCGGCGTGGCGACCAGGTCGACGCCGATGCCGAGATGGTCGGCGTGGGCGCGTCCAACGTCGCCGCCGGCGTGTTCGGCGGCTTCGCGGTGTCGGTGAGCGGGTCCCGGACCGCCGTCGCCGATCAGTCGGGTGCCCGGACCCAGGCGACGGGGCTGGTCGGTGCCGGCCTGGTGGCCCTGCTGCTGGTCGTGTTCAACGGCCTGCTCGCCGACCTGCCCCAGGCGGCCCTGGCCGCCGTCGTCATCGCGGCCGCGCTGTCGCTCATGGACATCCCGGCGCTCGTGCGCTTCGCGCAGCTGCGCCGCTCCTCGTTCGTCGTGAGCCTGGTGGCGTCGGCCGGCGTGGTGTTCCTGGGCGTGCTGCAGGGCATCGTCGTGGCGATCGTCTTGGCGATCCTGTTGTTCTTCCGGCGCAACTGGTGGCCCCACGGCGCGGTGCTGGGTCGGGTGCCCGAGCTCGACGGCTGGCACAGCCTGGCGGCGTACCCCGCCGCCACCCAGTCCGAGGGCATCGTGGTGTTCCGCTGGGAGGCACCGCTGTTCTTCGCCAACGCCGGGCAGTTCCGCGACCAGGTCCTGGCCCTGGTGCGCGAGCACGAGCCGACCCACGTCGTGCTCCAGTGCGAGGCCGTCACCGACATCGACGTCACCGCCGCCGAGGTGCTGCGCGAGCTCGACGAGCAGCTGAACGAGCGAGGGGTGCACCTGGCGTTCGTCGAGGTGCGCGACCGCCTGCGCTCCCTGATCCTGCGCTACGGGCTGGGCTCGACGCTGGACGAGCACCACTTCTACCCGAGCGTGGACGTCGCGATCGCGGCGCTGCGGGTCGAGGACCGGGAGCGGCGTGCGGTGCACGACGAGGACGGAGGGACGCCGTGAGCCTGGGGCTGAACGTCGACCTGCAGCCGCCGGACACCGGCCGACGCGTCGCCGCCGCGCTCGCCCTGATGGCCGGCGTCGCGGCGCTCGCCGGCCGGGGGGCGGTGTCGTAT
>JAFAFZ010000620.1 GCA_023423215.1 Actinomycetes bacterium | reverse complement strand
GGGGGGGCGCCCCGGCGCGGGCGTCGGATCAGACCCGGTCGTCGATGGTGAAGCCGAGCGTGTAGGGCTGTCCGCCCGGCGGGGTCCACGCCACGTTGGCACGGACCGAGGTCGCCGAGGGACGGGTGAGCGCCTGGAACACCACGTTCGTGGTCACGTTGGCGACGCCGTTGGCGCTGTCGTTCACCGTGACGGTGCCGAGGTAGGAGTTGAACCACAGGAAGCGGTTCAGGTCCAGGTTCATCGAGGCGGCGGAGCCGTTCGGACCGGTGTAGGTGGCCGAGCCCCAGACCCGCACGGGCCCGAAGTTGTCACGGGTGATGCGCAGGTTGCCGCTGTTGATCCGGCCGTCGTAGGCGTAGTTCACGGAGCCGTTGAACTGCAGGCGCACGCGGTCGGTGGTGGTCAGCGGCGGGTCGACCACGATGGTCTCGCTCGCCGTCGCCGTCGCGCCGCGGTTGTCCTTGACGGTCAGGGTGATCACGTAGGTGCCGGCGGTCGTGTAGGTGACCTGGCTGGCCAGGCCCTGTGCGGTCTGGCCGTTGCCGAAGTCCCACGAGTAGCTCACGATCGAGCCGTCGGGGTCGGTCGAGCCGTTCGCGTTGACCGTGACGAGCAGCGGCGCCGGGCCCGAGGTCGGCAGTGCCAGCAGCGCGGGGACCGGCTTCTGGTTCGAGCCGCTCACCACGATCGAGGTCGTGGTCGACTTCGTGGCACCGCGGTTGTCGGTGACGGTGAGTCGCAGCGTGAAGGTGCCGGTCGTCGTGTAGGTGACCGACGCCGTGGCGCCGGTCGCCGTCTGCCCGTTGCCGAAGTCCCAGGCGTAGCTGACGATCGAGCCGTCGGGATCCGAGGAGTTGGCGCCGTTGACCTGCACCACGAGCGGGGCGCTGCCCGACGTGGGCGTCGCCTGGATGACGGCGGTCGGCGCGACGTTGGCGGCGTTCACCGTCACCGAGGTGCTCTTGGCGTTGGTGGCGCCGTCGTTGTCGGTCACCGTGAGGGTGATCGTGTAGACGCCGGGCGTCGTGTAGACGACCGACGGCGAGGGACCGGTGCCGGTCTGGCCGTTGCCGAAGTTCCAGGCGTAGCTCGTGATGGCCCCGTCCGCGTCGGACGAACCGGCGCTCGAGAGCTGGACGAGCAGGGGCGCGGTGCCCGTGCTGGGCGTCGCCGCGAGCGCCGCCGTCGGCGACTGGTTCGGCGGCTTCGAGACCACGACGGTCGTGGTGGCGACGCTGGTCGCCCCGCGGTTGTCGGTGACGGTCAGGGTGACGGTGTAGCTGCCCGGGATCGAGTAGGTGACCGACGGGTTGGTGCCCGAGCCGGACTGGCCGTTGCCGAAGTTCCAGGAGTAGCCGACGATCGTGCCGTCGAGGTCGCTCGACGCCGAGCCGTCGAAGTCGACGGTCAGCGGGGTCGTACCCGAGGTGGCCGAGGCGCTCAGCTGCGCCGTCGGCGCGATGTTCGGGTCGGTCGAGACGTCGATGTCGAGCGTCTGGGTGCCGACGCCGCCCTGGTTGTCGGTGACCGTCAGGGTGACGGTGAAGGTGCCCGCCGTCGGGTAGGTCACCTGCGTGGTGACACCGGTCGCGGTCTGCCCGTTGCCGAAGTCCCAGGCGTAGCTCGAGATGGTGCCGTCCGAGTCGGTCGACGCCGCGGCGCTCAGGTTGACCGTCAGCGGGATCGTGCCCGCGACCGAGACCACCGTCGCGACCGCCGTCGGCGGCACGTTCGGCTTCGGGGCGACGGTGATGACCTGCGTCGCGGTGCCGGTCGCTCCCTTGTCGTCCGTGACGGTCAGCGTGGCGGTGTAGGTGCCGGCCGCGCCGTACGTGGCCGAGGCCGACTCACCGGTGGCCGTCTGCCCGTTGCCGAAGTCCCAGGCGTACGAGGCGATCGAGCCGTCGGGGTCCGACGAGCCCGAGCCGCTGAAGTTGACGGTGAAGGGTGCGTTGCCCGACGCGCCCGAGGTGCCGATGGCGGCGGTGGGCGCGATGTTCGGCGGCTCGTTGACCGTGATCGGCACCGTCTTGGTGTCGCTGTCGCCGTCCGAGTCCGTGATCGTCAGCTTGGCGTCGTAGGTGCCGGGCGTCGCGTAGGTGGTGAAGGCCGTCGAGCCGGTGGCCGTCTGGCCGTTGCCGAAGTCCCAGGCGTACGAGGTGATGGTCTTGGCCGCCGTCGACGACGTGCCGTTGAAGTTGACCGTCAGCGGCGCGGGGCCCGTCGTGGCCGAGGGGGTGAAGTCGGCGCGCACGCCCTTGCCGATCGGCGGGTTGACCTGGCCCTCGAGCCGGGCGGTGTTCTTGCCGGCGGCGGCGGGCAGACCGAGCTCGTCGTTGATCGGGCCGTTGGCCAGGCCGAGCGGTCCGCAGCCCGAGGCGCCGGGCACCGAGAAGGAGTTGTTGACCAGGGCCGCCGTGCCGGTGTCCGCGTTGTACGGCGTACCCGAGATGGGCGTGTTCGGTGCGGGCGGGCTGGTCGTGCCGGTGGTGACCGCCAGGGCCAGCGGACCGATGTAGCAGCTGCCACCCAGGTCGATGCCCGAGGGCGAGCCCTCGAGCTTCACCCGCACGCTGATGCTCAGGTTGGCGGCACCCGTCAGGGGGTTCAGGTTGCCGGTGCCCGAGCCCGTGGGCTGGATGCGGGCGGTCAGCACCGCACCCGAGGCCTCGAGGTAGGCGGGCGGGAAGTAGATGCCGCTCTGGGGGATCGTCACCGCGCCGCTCGCCGAGATGGACCCCGAGATCGTGGTGTCCTCCTTCGGCTGGTTGCCGCCGGCGAGCTCGCTGTTGTCGGCGGCGCTGGCGCACTGGGCGTCCGCCGGGAAGTCGGTGGCGCCGTCCTCGTCGTTGTCCTCGCCGTCCGAGCAGGCGGGCAGCTCGCTCGGCGTGAGGTCGAAGTCGGTCCCGTTGATGTCGACGAAGCCGCCGGTGATCTTCAGGTTCAGGGGGCCGGGGTTCATGACCGGCTGGGCGCCGGCGCCGAGCTGGCTGACCAGCGCCGGTCCCACGACCAGCAGCGCGGCCAGGAGGGCCACGATCGCCGGTGTCCTACGTCGGTGGCGGAGTCCGCCGGTGGGTGCACTCATGCTGTCCTCACTTGTTCGCTGCGCCGGCACGGTCCGTGGACCCGGCCGCCCCCCCAACTGTCGTCCTGTGCAGCGACCAGCGCGGGGGCCGCGCCGCGGGGCCGCCCCCCACGGTCGGTTCCGACCGCCTGGATCAGGCGGTCACTCCGTTGTCCCAGGTGGTGAAGGCCACGCCGGTCGTGCCCGCCGAACCGGTGGAGCCGGTCAGGCCGCTGGCGCCCGCACCGCCGGCCGTGCCGCTGCGGGCAGGGTCGGTGCTGTTGCCGCCGGGACCACCGTCGCCGACGGCGCCACCGGCGCCACCCGCTCCGCCGTCACCGCCGGAACCGCCGGAGCCCAGCTCGGTGGACCCACCGGTCACGGTCAGAC
>JAFAFZ010000605.1 GCA_023423215.1 Actinomycetes bacterium | reverse complement strand
GCACGTCCGCCGCCGCGGCCGTCGTCGCGGGACGCGCCGCTCGCGCCGGCTCCGGGGCAGCCGCCACGCTCGACGAGCGGATCGACGCACTGGAGCGCACGAGCGCGATGGCGGCGCCCGAGTGCGCGCCGTCGACCGTCGCTGACTGACACGGCAGCACCCGGGCCCCGGTCCGGGGCCGTCACAGGAGCCCGGCCCGCCCGCGCCGCTCACTCACGCCCAGTCCTGCACCTCCGGCAGCATCGCCAGATCGTCGTCGAGCTCGCCATCGGTCCCCGCGTCGTCGGCGACGCCATCGCCGTCCACGCGACCGCCCGGCACGGGCGTGTCGTCGTCGACCATCGGCTCGTCCTCCTGATCGGCGGCCTGCGCCAGCGCGGCAGCGAAGGCGCCGAGGCCACCGACGGACGCAGCGATCAGCGGCATGGCGACCCGACGCCGGCCGTCCAGGTGCTGCCAGGCGAGGAGCGTGGCGCCCGCGTCGGCGAGATCCGCCGCGACGCCGGCGCGCAGCATCCACGTCGTCTGCTGGCGCGACGACACCGCGGCGAGCGTCGAGGCGCCCAGCACGACGTCTCGCGCCCCGATCGCACGGGCGAAGACCACCGTGCCGTCGCCGTCGGCATCCGAGCCGACCCAGATGCGTCCCGCCCAGCGCGGCGCGACGAGCAGCGCGCCCCCGACCCCCGCTCTGATCACGCCCATCGCCACGCCCAACGTCCGCGTCCTGTCCATGGTTCCTCCGGGTGGTCCGACCGACGCGCCGAAGCGGCGCCGAGCCTGCGTACCCCGACCTGCGCCGCGCAGACGCGCATCGGCCGTGCCCCGATCGGACCTCGGGCTCAGTCGATCCCGATCGAGCCGCGGATCGCGACGTCGGTCCGGCCGCCGACCCAGATGTCGTCGTCCTCGCGCAAGACGTGCACGCGGCCGGCGCGCCCGAGCGCGGTGCCCTGCGCGGCGACGTAGGGCGACGACGCACGCCCGGACGACAGCAGCCACTGCGCCGCCGCGGCGTTCAGGCTGCCCGTGACGGGGTCCTCGCGCAGTGCGGTGCCGCCCTCGGTGAAGAAGGCCCGGAGCTCGAACGCGGTCCCGGCACCGTCGGGCGAGGGTCCGATCACACCGAGGTCCCAGCGGCCGGGGTGGCCCGAGGCGTCGGGGTCCACCGCCAGGACGGCCTCGGCGTCGGCCAGCAGCACGCCGATCCACCCGGGACCGTTGTCCAGCCACTCGGCGTCGACCACCTCGTCCAGATCGACCCCGAGTACGTCGATCGCACGCTCCAGCAGCTCGGGCTCGACCGGTCCGGACCGCACGCGGGGCGGCGCGGCGAACGACAGCAGCTCGCCGTCGAGCCGCACCGGCACCAGGCCGATGCCGCACTCCTGCACCACGAGACCCGGGGTCGTCGGCACGCCGCCGGCGTCGAGCCATGCACGTGCGGTGCCGAGCGTCGGGTGCCCCGCGAAGGGGAGCTCGGTGCGCAGGCTGAAGATCCGCACGCGGTAGTCGGCGCCCTCGGCCGTCGGCGGCAGCACGAAGGTGCACTCCGACAGGTTCGACCAGACCGAGAACGCCCGCATCGACTCGTCGTCGAGGCCCTCGGCGTCGAGCACCACCGCGACCGGGTTGCCCGAGAACGGGCCCGAACCGAACACGTCGACCTGTCGGAAGCGTCGCTCCATCAGGCCAGTGTGTCGGAGCTCGTCCCGATGGGCGCAACGAGTTCGCGCGTCAGGCCATCGACGCGTCGACGAGCGCCCGGGCGTGCAGCACGGTGCTGTCGAGCACCGGCGTGTCCCCCAGGTCGCCGTCGGCGAGCAGGGCGCCGTGCTCGGTGCACGCGAGCACCACACCGTCCGCTCCCGCCTCCACCAGGTCCTGCGCGATCCGCCGGAAGCCGGCGACCGAGGTGTCCAGCACTTGGTCGCGGATGAGCTCCTCGAAGGTGATCCGCTGCACCTCGGCGCGGTCCGCCGCGCCCGGGACGACCACCTCGATGCCGGCGTCACGCAGGCGTGGCGGGTAGAGCGAGGGCGACTCCATCGTGTAGGCGGTGCCGAGCAGGCCGAGCCGGCGCACGCCGAGTCGGTGGCACTCGTCCCGCACCACGTCGACGAGGTGCACCAGCCGGGCGTCGCCGAGCGCCGCCTCCACGGCCTCCGCGACCAGGTGCATCGTGTTCGCGCCGATGCCGACGACCTCGGCACCCGCCCGCACCAGCGCCTCGGCGCCCTCGGCGAGCAGCTCGCCGGCACGCTCCCAGTCCCCTGCTCGTTGCAGCGTGGTGACGGCGTCGAAGTCGGTCTGCCAGATCACCATCGGGGCGCAGTGGTCCGCCTCGACGTTCGGCGACGTCGCGGTTGACCAGCTCGTAGTAGTGGGCGGTGGACACCCAGCTCATGCAACCCAGCAGCCCGATGGTGCGCATGCCGCCGACCGTAGCTGCGGCGTCAGAGCGTCTCGAGGTACTGGTGCACCAGCGGCACGACCGAGGACCCCTCACCGCTGGCCGCCGCGACGCGCTTCATCGAACCGGCACGCACGTCGCCGACGGCGAAGACGCCCGGGACCGACGTCGCCAGGCTCTCGGGCGGGAGGCCGTCGACCCAGTGCTCCTGGGGGACGTCACGGCCGGTCAGCACGAAGCCCTTCTCGTCCAGGTTGAGCGCGGGCGGCAGCCACTCGCAGCGGGGGTCGGCACCGATCAGCAGGAACAGCCCGCCGCAGGTGCGCCGCTCGACCTCGCCGGTGTTCGTGTCGCGCACGTCCAGCCACTCCAGCCGTGCTGCGCCGCCGCCGTCGACGACCTCGCAGCACGGGCGCACCTCGACGCGGGCGTTGTAGTCGATCTCGTCGATGAGGTAGCGGGACATCGTCTCGTGCAGCCCGTCGCGACGCACGGCGATCGTCACCGAACGGGCGAAGCGCGCCAGGTGCAGCGCCGCCTGGCCCGCCGAGTTGCCACCTCCGACCACGACGACGTCGAGACCCTCCATCTCGCGCGCCGAGGTCATGGCGCTGCCGTAGAACACCCCTCGTCCGGTCAGCTCCTCGATCCCGGGCACGGCCAGCTTGCGGTACGCGGCCCCGGTGGCGATGACGACGGCGCAGGCACGCACGTCACCGCCGTCGGTGTGCACGACGTGCGGCTGGCCCTCACGCGTGGGGGTGAGGCCGCTCACGTCCCACCCGGTGATGAAGCGCGTGCCGAAGCGGGTCGCCTGCAGGCGCGCCCGCTGCGCCAGCCGCATCCCGGAGATGCCACGGGGGAAGCCCAGGTAGTTGCGGATCATCGAGCTGGTGCCCGCCTGTCCGCCGATCGCCTCGGCCTCGAGCACGACGGTGCTCAGCCCCTCGGACGCGCCGTACACCGCGGCGCCCAGCCCTGCGGGGCCGGCGCCGACGATGCAGAGGTCGAAGATCGTGTCCTGGTCGATCTCGTCCGGGCGGCCGTAGAAGGCCGCAGCCAGCTCACGGACCGAGCTCACCGCGACGACGCCACGGGTCAGGACGTCGACCAGCGGCAGCGTCGGCGGGCCGTCGTACGCCGCGATGATCTCCTGGCCGACGGGCGACTCGGGGTCGTGCACGCGGTGCGGCATGCCCATGCGCACCAGCAGGTCGCGCAGCTGCAGCGTCAGCAGGTCGTCCGGGTCGCCGACGATGCGCACCGCCTCGACCTCGGGGTCGACCACCGTCGATCCCCAGTCCGAGAGCAGCTCGGTGACCGCCGTGTGGAACTCCTCGTCGCGAGCGCCGCGTGGCGTCAGCATCAGCGCGTCGAACTTGCCCTTCGCCTGTGCGGTCCGCAGGCGGGCGCTGTCGCCGAGGAACCGTTCGAAGGGAGCGACCACCACGATGCGGGCGGTGGGCAGCGCCTGGCGCCACTCGTGCAGCTGGCCGACCATGCCGTCGGCGACGTCCAGCTGATCGGTGTCGTAGAGCGAGGAGTCCGCCACGACCATCGCGAGGCGGCGACCGGTGTCCAGGCACTCCTGCCCCGCCGCCGTCACCTCGTCGACGCTGCGCACGACGCGCACCTCGTACTCGCGCTGGTAGCGGCTGAACTCGATGAGCAGGAGCTGCGCGTTGCCGTCCGAGACCAGCAGGATGACCGGGTTCATCGGGCAAGTATCGCGGGTAGGACGCCGCCCATGGACGCTCGCCGGCCACCCACGCCCTTCCCGCTCGCCACGACGGAGGTCGGCGCGTGATCGACCACCTCGTGCTGTTCGGCGCGAGCGGCGATCTGGCCGCTCGGCTCCTGCTGCCGGCGCTGGCCGCGCTCGACGTGCAGGGACACCTGTCCGACGCGTTCACCGTCCAGGGCACGGGCACCCACGACTGGGACGACGACGCCTACCGCGACCACGTCCGCGAGCAGCTGGCCGAGTTCGCACCCGACCTGGACGGCACCGACCTGGAGCGCTTCCTCGGACGGATCCACCACCGCCCGGTGGACGTCGACGACCCGGACCAGGTGGCGGCGCTCCTCGAGCCCGACGGAGGGCCCGCCGCGATCTACCTCGCACTGCCCGGCGCCTTGTTCCCGCGGATCGTGACCACCCTCCGCACCGTCGGCCTGCCCGAGGGCAGCCGCCTCGTGTTCGAGAAGCCGTTCGGCGAGGACCTGGACAGCGCCGTCGAGCTCAACGAGCTGCTCGGCGGCGTGCCCGGCGTCGACGGCGAACGAGCCGTCTTCCGCGTCGACCACTTCCTGGGCCTGGCCACCGTGCAGAACCTGCTCGGCCTGCGCCTCTCGAACCGGTTGCTGGAACCGGTGTGGAACAGCGCGCACGTCGAGCACGTGGACATCGTCTGGGAGGAGACCCTCGGCCTCGAGGGCCGCGCCGGGTACTACGACACTGCCGGGCAGCTGCGCGACATGGTCCAGAACCACCTGCTGCAGGTCCTGTGCCTCATCGCGATGGAGCCGCCGGCGAGCCTCGACGAGCGCGACCTGCGCGACCGCAAGGCCGACGTGCTGCGCTCGATCCGCCCGCTCACGCCCGAGGACGTGCGTCGCAGCACCCGACGGGCCCGATACGGCGCCGGCTCGCTCCCCGACGCCAACGGCGGGGGCACCCACGACGTGCCCGCCTACGTCGACGAGGAGGGCGTCGATCCGTCGCGGTCGACCGAGACCTTCGCCGAGGTCCTGCTCCGGCTCGACAGCTGGCGCTGGTCGGGCACGACGTTCCGGCTGCGCACCGGCAAGGCGATGCGACAGGAGCGCAAGGAGGTCGTGGTGCGGTTCCGACCGGTGCCGCCGCTCCCCTTCGGCGGAACGTCCGAGCCGCCGCCGCCGAACGAGGTGCGCATCGCCCTCGAGGACCCCGAACGGCTGACCGTCGCCCTGACGACCACCGAGCCGGGCACCGAGCTGCGCCTGGTGCCGCTCACCTTGTCGTCCGAGCTGCCCTCGCCCGAGCTGCCCGCGTACGGGCGCGTGCTGGTCGACGTGCTCGAGGGCAACAGCGCGCTCTCGATCCGCGGGGACGAGGCCGAGCTCGCGTGGCGAGTGGTGCAACCGGTGCTCGATGCATGGGCTGCCGACGAGGTGCCGATGGAGAAGTACACCGC
>JAFAFZ010000527.1 GCA_023423215.1 Actinomycetes bacterium | reverse complement strand
TGCAGCAGGAGCGCATGACCGAGGCCCTGGTGCCGTCGCTGCGGGAGTACACGGCGTGCTTCGGGCTGACCGAGGCGCGGGCGAAGCTGCTCGGGCCCGGCGCGATCGTCATGCACCCCGGCCCCATGAACCGCGGCGTCGAGATCGCCAGCTCGGTCGCCGACCAGCCCAACGCGGTGATCACCGAACAGGTCAGCAACGGCGTCGCGGTGCGGATGGCCGTGCTGTTCATGCTGCTCGGACCCGGCCGCGCCCACGCCGCGGCGCTGGCCACCGCGCCACCGGTCGAGACGGCGTCACCGGTCGAGACGGCAGCTCCCGTCGAGGCCACGGCCACCGAACCCGGGACCGCCGCGACCCCCACCGACCAGACCGAGGACCCTGCATGACCGCCACCTCCAGCGCCACCGGCACCACCGTGCTCCGGGGCGGCCGCGTGCTCGACGAGCAGGGCGAACGCGTCGCCGACGTGCTGATCGAGGGCGACCGGATCGTCGCGGTGGGCGAGGGGCTGACCGGCGACACCGTCCTGGACGCCGGCGGTTGCCTGGTGACCCCCGGGTTCGTCGACCTGCACACCCACCTGCGCCAGCCCGGCAGGGAAGAGGCCGAGACGATCGAGACCGGCGCCCGCGCCGCGGCGCTCGGCGGGTACACCGCCGTGCTGGCCATGCCGAACACGACGCCGACGATCGACTGCGCCGCCGTCGTGCGAGAGGTGCTCGAGCTCGGCCGCAGTGCGCCGTGCGACGTGCACACCTCGGGGGCCATCACCGTCGACCGGGCGGGCGAGCAGCTGGCACCGATGGCCGAGATGGCCGAGCTCGGCGTCAAGCTCTTCACCGACGACGGCACCGGCGTGCAGGACGACCGCCTGATGCGCCGAGCGATGGAGTACGCCGCCGGCCTGGGCGTCACCCTCGCCCAGCACTGCGAGGTGACCTCGCTGTCCGAGGGCACCTGCATGCACGAAGGGGAGTGGTCCGCTCGCCTCGGGCTCCCGGGCCAGCCCAGCGAGGCCGAGGAGCTCATGGTCATGCGCGACATCGCCCTGGCCCGGCTGACCGGCGCCCGCATGCACTTCCAGCACATGTCCACCGCCGGGTCGGTCGCCATGATCGGCGCCGCCAAGGCCGGTGGCATGTCCATCACCGCCGAGGCGGCCCCGCACCACTTCACGCTGACCGACGAGTGCTGCGCCGGCTACGACGCCACGTTCAAGGTGCACCCGCCGCTGCGCTCGGCGAGCGATCGCGACGCCATCCGCGTCGGCCTCGGGAACGGCGCGCTGGACGCCATCGCCACCGACCACGCCCCGCACCCCGCCGAGGAGAAGGAACGGCCCTTCGACCAGGCCCCGCCCGGCATGCTCGGACTCGAGTACGCGCTCGCGCTCGCCCTCACCGAGCTGGTCGACGGGGGCCTCGCCACCGAGGCCGACGTCCTCGCCTCGATGAGCTGGCGGCCCGCCCGCATCGCCGGGCTGGACCACCACGGACGCACCGTCACCGAGGGCGCGCCCGCCAACCTCTGCGTCGTGGACCCCGGCGAACGCTGGACCATCGACGCCTCCGGCGGCGCCTCGCGCAGCCGGAACGTGCCCTACGTCGGACGCATGGTCCGCGGACGGGTGCGCCACACGATCCTGTTCGGCGAGGCGGTCGTTCGCGACCAGGAGGCCACCCGATGACCATCCAGAGCTCCACCATCGTCCTGTCCGACGGCACCGTGTTCGAGGGCGAGCACATCGGCGCCGACGTCGAGGGCGGCGTGACCACCGGCGAGTTCGTGTTCAACACGGTGCTCTCCGGCTACCAGGAGGTCATCTCGGACCCCTCCTACGCCGGCCAGATCATCACCTTCACCTACCCCCACATCGGCAACTACGGGGTCAACGCCACCGACGACGAGTCCACGGCGCCGCGCTGCCGCGGCGTGGTCGTGCGCGACCTGGCCCGCCGCCGCAGCTCGTGGCGTGCCGAGGGCGACCTGGGCGACTACCTGCGGCGCCACGGCATCGCCGGCATCGCCGGGATCGACACCCGTCGGCTCACCAAGCACCTGCGCGACCACGGTGCGATCCCGGGCGCCTTCGGCACCGCCGAGCTGGACGTGCTGCGGGCCGCAGCGGCCGACGCCGCCGGCACCGACGGCACGGACCTCGTCGCCGGCGTGACCACCGAGCGCGGCTACGTCGCCGAGTCGACCACGGGGGCCGAGCGGCGCATCGTCGCGATCGACCTGGGCATCAAGACCACGATCGTGCGCAACCTGGCCGAGTACGGCTCGGTGCAGGTCGTGCCGGCATCGACCTCGGCCGAGCAGATCCTGGCCCTCGAGCCCGACGGGGTCTTCGTGTCGAACGGCCCCGGCGACCCGGCCGCGGTCGCGACCGTGCCCGACACGCTGCGGGGCCTGCTCGGCGAGGTGCCCCTGTTCGGCATCTGCATGGGCCACCAGCTGCTGGCGACCGCGCTCGGCGGCTCGACCTACAAGCTCCCGTTCGGCCACCACGGCGGCAACCACCCGGTGCGCGACCTGACCACGGGCAAGGTCGAGATCACCAGCCAGAACCACAACTACTGCGTCGACCTCGAGGGCGTCACCAACGTCGAGGTCACGCACCGCAACCTGAACGACGGCACCGTCGAGGGCTTCGAGTGCACCGACGTCCCGGCCTTCGCCGTGCAGCACCACCCCGAGGCCGGCCCCGGCCCCCACGACAGCCGCTACCTGTTCGAGCGCTTCGCCGAGCTCATGGATCGGCAGGGCTCGTGAGCTCTGCTGCCGAGGCGATCCCGCACCGCTCCGTCCCTGGCCAGCGGTGCGACCGTGCGTGCGGGTCAGCCGGCGAGGCGATCCCGCACCGCTCCGTCCCTGGCCAGCGGTGCGACTGTGCGTGCGGGTCAGCCGGCGAGGCGATCCCGCACCGCGGCGGTCTCCTCGTCGAGGTGATCGTGCACGCCCTCGACGATGACCTTCTCGACCTTGCTGCCGAGCAGCGGGATGTGGACCTTGACCTCGCCGGTCACGGTCCGCACCGCGTCGTCGCCGTCCTGGCGCAGCACGGCCGTCGCCGAGGCCTTCAGGAGCCGGCCGGCCTGGTCGGGCACGAACGCCACGTCCGCGCGGTGCGACGCAAGGTCCCAGGTCGTGCGCTCGACCCACGCCACGTCGTCCGGGTCGATGAAGCGGGCGGCGTCCTTCGGCAGGTCGACGGTCAGCACGTAGTGCAGCTCGACCGTCGCCGAGCCGTCCGACCGCTCGATCGAGCGCACCTCGGGCGAGCTGGTCGCCGTCAGGCCGTCGAGGCCCTCCCAGAACGAGCGGTCGAGGTAGATCTCGACGACCTCGTCCACCGTCGCGGTCCAGCGTTGCTCGGCGTCGAACTTCACCGCTCCAGCGTCCCACACCACCTGGGCGGCACCGGCGATCCCGGTCCCGTCCGCCTCCCGGCCTCGCGCCACCCAAGGAGTCTCTGATGCCCCGCCGCGACGCCCTCGAGTCGATCCTGCTCATCGGGTCCGGCCCGATCGTGATCGGCCAGGCGTGTGAGTTCGACTACTCCGGCACCCAGGCGTGCCGGGTCCTGCGCGAGGAGGGCTACCGGGTCATCCTCGCCAACTCGAACCCCGCGACGATCATGACGGACCCCGACTTCGCGGACGCGACCTACGTCGAGCCGCTGGTCGCCGAGGTGCTCGAGCGCATCATCGCCAAGGAGCGCCCCGACGCCGTGCTGCCGACGCTCGGGGGCCAGACGGCGCTGAACCTGGCCATGGAGCTCGCCGAGTCCGGCGTGCTCGAGGCGCACGGCGTCGAGCTGATCGGCGCCGACGCGCAGGCGATCCGCACGGCCGAGGACCGGGACCTGTTCAAGCAGGCGATGATCGAGATCGGCCTGAACGTGCCGGCCTCCGGCATCGCCCACACGATGGACGAGGCCGCCGCCGTGGTCGGCGACCTGGGCCTGCCGGTCGTCATCCGGCCCGCCTACATCCTCGGTGGCAAGGGCACCGGCATCGCCTCGACGCTCGAGGAGTTCGAGCGCATGGTGGCCAACGGCCTGGAGGCCAGCCCGATCTCCGAGGTCCTGATCGAGAAGTCGATCGCCGGGTGGAAGGAGTTCGAGCTCGAGGTCATGCGCGACCGTGCGGACAACTGCGTGATCATCTGCTCGATCGAGAACGTGGACCCGATGGGCGTGCACACCGGCGACTCCATCACCGTCGCCCCCGCCCAGACGCTGACCGACGTCGAGTACCAGCAGATGCGGGACGCCGCGTTCCAGGTGATCCGGCGCGTCGGTGTCGAGACCGGCGGATCGAACGTGCAGTTCGCCGTGCACCCCGAGACCGGCGAGCAGGTCGTCATCGAGATGAACCCGCGCGTCAGCCGCTCCTCCGCGCTCGCCTCGAAGGCGACCGGCTTCCCGATCGCCAAGATCGCAGCGAAGCTCGCCGTCGGGTACACGCTCGACGAGATCCCTAACGACATCACGAAGAAGACGCCGGCCAGCTTCGAGCCGACGATCGACTACGTGGTGACCAAGGTGCCGCGCTGGGCCTTCGAGAAGTTCCCCGGCGCGGAGCCCCGCCTCGGCACGCAGATGCAGTCCGTCGGCGAGGTCATGGCGATCGGCCGCACCTTCCCTGAGTCCCTCCAGAAGGCGCTGCGCTCGCTCGAGCAGGGGCGCGGCGGCCTGAACTGCGATCCGGGCGAGGTGCGCCTGGACGAGATCGACACCGACGTGCTGCTGGCCTCGGCCTCGATCGGCACGCCGGAGCGCATCTTCGAGGTCGAGTCGCTGCTGCGTCGCGGCGTGCCGCTCGAGACCGTCCACGAGTGGACCCGCATCGACCCGTGGTTCCTGGACCAGATGCTGGCCATCGTCGAGGAGCGCGAGCACCTGGCAGGTCGTGCCGCGGGCGGCGACGCGCTCGGCTCGATGGACCGCGCCTCGTGGCGCCGGGCAAAGCGGCTCGGCTTCGGCGACGGGCAGCTCGGGTACCTCTGGGGCGTGGACGAGGACGCCGTCCGCGCCGCTCGCCTGGCCGCCGGCGTCGAGATCACCTACAAGACCGTCGACACCTGCGGCGCCGAGTTCGAGGCCGAGACCCCGTACCACTACGGCACCTACGAGGACGACACCGAGGTCGCGCCGTCGGGCCGGGACAAGGTCATCATCCTGGGCTCGGGCCCGAACCGCATCGGCCAGGGCATCGAGTTCGACTACTGCTGCGTGCACGCGTGCTTCGCGCTGGCGGACGCCGGCTACGAGACCGTGATGGTCAACTGCAACCCCGAGACCGTGTCGACCGACTACGACACCTCGGACCGCCTCTACTTCGAGCCGCTCTCGGTCGAGGGCGTGCGCAACGTCATCGACGCCGAACGTCGCTCGGCCGAGCAGGGCGGCGGCCGCCTCGTCGGCGTCATCGTGTCGCTCGGCGGTCAGACGCCGCTGAAGCTCGCCGGCGTCCTGCCGCCCGAGCTGATCCTGGGCACGTCGGCCGCCAGCATCGACGCCGCAGAGGCCCGCAACCACTGGGGCGCGCTCTGCGCGCGCCTCGAGATCCCCCAGCCGGCCGGTGCCACGGCGACCACGCTCCAGCAGGCGCTCGAGACCACCGACCGCATCGGGTTCCCGGCGCTGGTCCGCCCGAGCTACGTGCTCGGCGGACGGGCGATGGAGATCGTCTACGACGCCGAGGACCTGGAGCGGGCCTGGGAGGCCATCGCGCACAGCGGCTCGCTCGGCCGAGAGGGCGGCCTGTCCGCCGACCGCCCGGTGCTGATCGACCGCTTCCTCGAGGACGCCACCGAGGTCGACGTCGACGCCATCCGCGACGCCACCGGTGAGGTCATCATCGGCGGGATCATGGAGCACGTCGAAGAGGCGGGCGTGCACTCCGGCGACTCGGCCTGCGTCATCCCGCCGGTCGGTCTGAGCGAGGCCACCATCGCCGTCATCGAGGACTACACGAAGCGCATCGCGACCGAGCTCGGGGTGCAGGGCCTCATCAACGTGCAGTTCGCCGTGAAGCGCTCCGGCGGCGATCCCGGCACCGGTCAGGTGTTCGTGATCGAGGCGAACCCGCGGGCCTCGCGCACCGTGCCGTTCGTCGCGAAGGCGACCGGCGTGCCGCTGGTGAAGATCGCCGCCCGGGTGATGTGCGGCGCCACGCTCGCCGAGCTGCGCGACGAGGGCCTGCTGCGACCGAAGGTCGAGGGCGACCACATCGCCGTGAAGGAGGCCGTGCTGCCCTGGAGCCGGTTCCCCGACGTCGACGCGGTGCTCGGCCCCGAGATGCGCTCCACCGGCGAGGTCATGGGCATCGACACCTCGGTCGGCATGGCGTTCGCCAAGTCCCAGCTGGCGGCGGGGGACCGGATGCCCACCTCGGGCACCGTGTTCTTCTCGCTGGCGGACCGCGACAAGGCCGTGGGCACCCGGGCGGCGCAGCGCTTCGTCGAGCTCGGCTTCGACGTCGTGGCCACCTCGGGCACCGCGGCCCACCTCGGCGAGGCGGGCGTGCCGGTACGCCAGGTCGTCGCGAAGCTGACCGAGCGCGACGACGCCCGCGGCGAGGGAGAGGCGGACGGCGTCGAGCTCATCTCGACCGGCGGCATCGACCTGGTGGTCAACAGCCCCCGGGGCCGCGGTCCACGTGCGGACGGCGCGCACCTGCGGCGTGCTGCCGCGTCGCACCACGTGCCGCTGCTCACCACCGCGGCGGCCGCCCTGGCCGCCGCGAACGGCGTCGCCGACTGGAGCACCCGCGACCTGCAGGTGCGCAGCCTGCAGGAGTACCACGCCGGCGTGCGGGACGGCGGAGCGGGCTGATGC
>JAFAFZ010000457.1 GCA_023423215.1 Actinomycetes bacterium | reverse complement strand
CGACTCGGCCTCGGGGCCACGGGCGACGTCGTACCGGGGCGCCGCCGGTCCGGCGCGCATGGCGGTCGCCGTGCAGCGCCTGGTGCGGGCGGACCGTGGCGGCTGGTCGGGGGCCGCCTTCTCGCACGACCCGGACTCGGGCCTGGCCGAGGTCGTGGTCGAGGGGGTGGCCGGACTCGCCGGCCCGCTCGTCGGCGGGCTCGTCGATCCCGTCAGGTGGCGCGACCGTGGCCACGGTCCGGTCCGGGAGTCGCCCGGCGAGCTCGCCCTGTCGCCGGCGACCCTCGACCGCCTCGTCGCTGCGCTGCGCTGGCTCGCCCAGCAGCGGGGCCAGGCGCTGGACGTCGAGTGGGCGGGCGACGGGCGCGACGGCGAGCTGGCGCTGGTCCAGGTGCGTCCGCTGTCGGTCCGGGCGCACGGGTCCGACGGCGCCCAGGTCGACGAGCGTGGCGCGACCGAGGCCGTGGGCGAGCTGCTGGCGCAGGGGCTCGCCGTGGGGCGCGGCACCGTCGCGGGCCCCGCGGTGGTCCTGGACGATCCCGACCAGGTCGACGACCTGGCGCCGGGCACCGTCCTGGTCGTGCAGCACACCGATCCGACGTGGTTGCCGCTGCTCGGTCGTGCGGCCGCCCTCGTCACCGACCACGGCGGTCTCACCTCGCACGCGGCCATCGTCGCCCGCGAGCTCGGCCTGCCTGCGGTCGTCGGCTGCGGCGACGCGACGCAGCGGCTGGCGGCGGGGCGGGGACAGGGGACGGCCGGGGGAGCGACAGCGCACGAGGTCGTGGTCCGCTGCCGGGACGACGGGGTCGGCCTGGTCTATCGTGCGGCCCGGCCGAGGTGAACAAAGTTCGCTGGCCGGACCGGTGACGTTCCTTGATGGGCCGGCCGTCACCGGATCCGGCCGGCACCTCCGAGGACCGCAGCGGCGTCCCGGGTGCAGCGGTGACCGGTGGGGGGCCGGTCAGGCGCCGAGCAGCGACCGGCTGGCCCGCACGAGCGCACGCGCCGCGCCCTCGGGCGCCAGGCCCTGGACCGCCCGCAGCCGGTCCCACGCGTCGAAGGACCAGAGCAGGTCCAGCGCCGTCAGCAGGTCGTCGCGTGCGGCGCCTCGCCGTGCCCCGAGCTCGTCGGCGAACTGCTCCGCGACCTGGACGCGCAGCTGTCGGTCGACGTCCTCGAGCCGGGCCGCGAGCGACGCCGAGGTCCGGGCGCGCGAGCCGATGGCGTGGCGCACGGGCGCGATGTGCTCGAACAGGTCGCGACGCTGGCGTGCGAGGGCGTCGATCCGGGTCGACAGGTCGCCCCGCGCGTCTAGGCCGTCGAACCACGGTCGGGTGCGCTCGTCCTGGGCACGGGCAAGGTCCGCGTAGAGCGCCTCGAGGTCCTCGAAGTGCTGGAAGATCGATCGCACCGAGACCCCTGCGGTGGCCGCGATCTGCTGCGAGGTGGGTTCGAGCACGCCCTCGTTGAGCAGGTCGAGCAGTGCGTGCACGATGGCCTGCCGCGTGCGCTCACCGCGCTGCACACGCCCGTCGACGCTCACGAGGACGCTCCGAAGCCGCCCTGTCCGATCCAGCGCAGCACCACCGGCTGGAGCTGGAAGCTCGGATCGAGCTCGGCGGCAACGCCCTCGCACATCACGACGGTCGCGAGCAGCAGCATCAGGTCGGGCGGCATGCGCAGCCGGTGCCGCCGGATGATGGACAGCATCTCGGAGAGGACCGCGCCGACGTCCAGCGTCGCCAGGTCCTCGCTGCCGTGCGCGGCGACCAGGGCGACCACGTCGTCGCGCAGCCCGTCGCGGTCGGTCGGTCCCTCGCTCGTGACCTCCATCGCGCCCAGCGCGTCGACGATCTGGTCCGGGTCGTGCAGCGCCAGGGCGGTGAGCAGCCGCGTCAGCGCCGCGCGCAGGGCGTCGTCGATGCGCCCGAACTTGCCGAAGTCGATCAGCACGATCGACCCGTCGTCCTGCACGAAGACGTTGCCGGGGTGCGGATCGGCGTGGAACAGCCCGAACGAGAACACCATGGCCATGAACGCATCCGCGTACTCGCGGGCGAGTGGCGCGAGCGACTCGTCGTCGACCTGCTCGGCGGTCAGCTCGGAGAGCGCGACGCCACGGACGCGGGACATCGTCAGCACGCCCGACGTCGACCGCTCGGCCACGATCCGGGGGATGCCGACGGCCAGATCGGTCGTCCCGAAGCGCTCGCGGAGGGCCTGCGCGATGGCCGCCTCGCTGCGGAAGTCGCACTCGCGGCGCAGCGACGCGCCGAACTCCGCGGCGAGTCCCTCTGGGTCGAGCTGCTGCCTCGCGTGGGGACTGGTGCGTGCGACCAGCTCGGCGACCCGCGTCAGCAGGTGCAGGTCGGCGTCCACCAGCCCGGCGACGTCGGGCCGACGCACCTTCACCACGACGTCGTGCTCGACGCCCTCGGCGTCCGCCCAGGTCGCAGCGTGGACCTGGCCGATCGAGGCGGCGGCCAGCGGCTCGTCCTCGAAGTGCACGTAGAGCTCGTGCACCCCGGCGCCCAGCGCGGCGCGCACGACCTGGTGCACGACCTCGGGCGGGATCGGCCGCACCTGGTCCTGGAGTCGGGCGAGCTCGGTCGCGTAGCCGTCGGGCAGCAGGTCGCCACGCGTCGAGAGGAGCTGCCCGAGCTTCACGTACGTGGGACCCAGGTCCTCGAGCGCCTCGCGCAGCTCGACGGCACCCTGGGGCACCTCCGGGCGCACGCCGCGGTGACGGTCGCGCACGACCGCTCCCAGGTGGTGCACGCCGTGGCGGGTCAGGATCCAGGCGATGTCCGAACCACGGGCGATCGACCCCTGCGGCCGGTCGCCGCTGCGGCGACGGCCGCGGTGAGCGCCGCCCGGACCGGCGCCGGTGCCCTCGCCGTCGGTGTCGTCGGGATCGCTCACCTCGCTGCCGTCAGATCCGCTCGAAGTTGCGGCGGAGCTCCCACTCGGTCACCACGTTGTTGGCCGCCTTCCACTCCTCGCGCGCCGAGTGCAGCAGGTGCGCGTGGACCATCGGTCCGAGCGCGTCCCGGGCGAACTCGGACCCGGCGAACAGCTCGATCGCCTCGACCAGGTTCCAGGGGATGCGTGGCACGTCCGGTGCGGTGTAGCCGTTGCCCAGGTACGGATCACCGCAGTCCAGGCCGCGGTCGATGCCGTCCAGGCCGGCGGCGATGACGGCGGCGAACGCGAGGTAGGGGTTGCAGTCCGCACCGGGGATGCGGGACTCGACGCGCATCCCGGCGCCGTGGCCGACCAGGCGCAGGCCGCAGGTGCGGTTGTCGGGCGACCACACGACCGCCGTGGGCGCCCACGACTCCGGCTGGTACCGCTTGTAGCTGTTGATGTACGGGGCGAAGCACAGCGACAGCTCCCGCGAGTGCTCGAGCAGGCCGCCGAGCCAGGAGCGGAACAGCGGGCTCATGCCGTGCTGCCCGTCGCCGGGGCACAGCGGCTCGTCGCCGTCGAGCGACCAGATCGAGCTGTGGATGTGGCAGCTGGAGCCGGGCTGGTCGATGCTCGGCTTCGCCATGAAGGTGATCGCCTTGCCCTGCGCGTGGGCGATCTCCTTGGCACCGTTCTTGTAGATGGTGTGGTTGTCCGCCATGCGCAGGGCGTCCGCGTAGCGCAGGTTCAGCTCGTGCTGGCCCGGCGCCGCCTCGCCCTTCGAGAACTCGACCGGCAGGCCCGCGTCCAGCATGCCGTTGCGGATCGCCCGGATCAGCGGCTCGTCCTTGGTCGTCTGGAAGACGTGGTAGTCGAGGTTGTACCAGGACGAGGTCGACTGCTCGAGGGTGCGGTACGAGTCCCGTGCGAGCTGGTCGTAGGGGGCGTCGTAGGCGAAGAACTCCAGCTCGGAGCCGAACTTCACCGTCAGTCCGCGCTCCGCCGCGCGGGCCAGCTGGTGCTGGAGGACCTGGCGCGGCGACACCGGCACCGGCTCGTCCGTCTCGTTGTCGACCACGTCGCAGAGCACCAGCGCGGTCGCCTCGATCCACGGCGTGACCCGCAGCGTGGACAGGTCGGGGCGGCCGCGGAAGTCGCCGTAGCCGCCCTCCCAGTCCGAGAACTCGAAGCCCTCGAGCACGTTCATGTCGACGTCGACGGTCAGCAGGTAGTTGCAGGCCTCGATGCCCTCGCCGTTGCCGACCCCGTCCGCGTCCACCGTGCCGACGACGTGGTCCAGGAAGAAGCGGCCGGTCACCCGCTTGCCCATCAGGCGACCCTGGACGTCGACGAACGCGACGACCACGGTGTCGATCTCGCCGTCGTCGACGAGTCGGGCGAGCGTGGGGACGTCGATGAGGCCGGTGGTCGTCACGTGTGCTCCGTCGTTGCTGGGCGGTGGCGTCGAGCGGACACGGTAGCGGTCCGCTCCCGCACGGCCGGCCAGCGTGCGCCGCCGGCCGGTCCCGACGGGCGCGACGGGATCAGAGCGGGGTGGTGTACGCCGCGGTGATGCCGCCGTCGACGAGCAGCGACTGGCCCGTCATGAACGAGGACTCGTCCGACGCCAGGAACAGCGCGCCGTTCGCGATCTCGATCGCCTCGCCGAAGCGACCCATCGGGATGTGCACGAGGCGGCGCTCACGCTTCTCGTCGTCCGAGAGGTACTTCGCCAGCAGCGGCGTGAGCACGGGGCCGGGGCACAGCGCGTTGGCGCGGATGCCCTGGCGTGCGTAGATGACGGCGATCTCACGCGTCATGGAGAGCACGGCGCCCTTGGACGCGGTGTACGCGATCTGCGGGGTCGCGGCGCCGAGGTGGGCGACGAAGCTCGCGACGTTGATGATCGACGCGCTGGGGGAGGCAGGTCCCCCGGAGTCGCGGTCGGCAGCGGCCCGCGTGTCGAGCATCGCCGGGAAGCCGTACTTGCAGCCCAGCGCCAGGCCGGTGACGTTGATCTTCAGGGTCGTGTCCCACACCTCGACCGTGGTGTTCTCGGGACCGTCGTCGTCCGCGAGCGACACGCCGGCGTTGTTGTAGAGCACGTGCAGGCCGCCGAAGGTCGACACGGCATGCTCGACGGCGGCGCGCACCGACGCCTCGTCGCCCACGTCGCACTGCACGTAGCTCGCCTCGCCCCCGGCGGCCCGGATCGCCTCGACGGCCTCGGTGCCGTCGTGCAGGTCGGCGACGACCACCCGTGCGCCCTCCCGCGCGAACAGCTCGGCGGCGACGCGGCCGAGTCCGGCGGACGCGCCGGTGATGAGGGAGACCTTGCCGTCGAGACGTGCCATGGGGGGTGTGCTCCAGTGGGGGAGGGGTCGGAGGTCGCCGTCGGGTGGCACCCCACGCGGCCGGCCAGCGCACAGTAGTCAGCACGCGGCGCGGACCGTGAGGCCGGCCCCACCGTGCCGGCACGGGTCGGCTGCGGTCAGCCGCCCGCACCCTCCCTACACTCCGGGCCATGTCGACCCCCACCTCCACGACGGCACCGTTCCAGGCGCCCGCGACCGCCCAGCTGCTCGTCGGCGGCGAGTCCCGTCCGGCCGCCGCCGGCGCCCCCTTCACGCCCTACGACCCCGCGACCGGCGAGGCGCTCGCCACCGTCGCGCAGGCGGGCCCCGAGGACCTGGACGCGGCGCTGTCCGCCGCGACGCGTGCGTTCGAGTCGGGCCTCTGGTCGGGCGTCAGCGCGACCGACCGCGGCCACGTCCTGCTGCGTGCCTCGTCGCTGATCCGCGAGCGCGCCGAGGAGTTCGCGCAGCTCGAGGTCCTCGACGCCGGCCACACCATCGACGACGCCCGCTGGGAGGCGAACGCGATGGCGGACGTCTTCGAGTACTACGCGGGTGCTGCGAACAAGCACATGGGCACGGTCGTCCCGACCCAGGACGCCGGGCTCGGCGTGGTCACCAAGGTGCCGGTCGGCGTCTGCGGGCTCATCGTGCCGTGGAACTTCCCGATGTACATCGCCACGTGGAAGCTGGCCCCCGCCCTGGCGTGCGGCAACCCGGTCGTGCTGAAGCCGGCCTCGCTGACCCCGCTGTCCGCGCTGCTGCTGGGTCAGGTGCTGGTCGAGGCGGGCGTCCCGGCCGAGGCGGTGTCCGTGATCCCGGGCCCCGGTTCGACGATCGGCGACGCGCTGGTCGGCGACCCGCGGGTCGGCAAGGTCTCGTTCACCGGTGACTCGTCGACCGGTGCCGGCATCCTCCGCCGGGTGGCGGACCACATGACCCGCGTCTCGCTCGAGCTGGGTGGCAAGTCCGCAGCGATCCTGTTCGCGGACGCCGACCTGGACGTCGCGGTGGACGCCATCCCGTACTCGGTGTTCGCCAACGCCGGCCAGGACTGCTGTGCCCGCAGCCGCCTACTCGTCGAGCGATCGGTCTACGACGACGTCGTCGCCCGCATCGCGGAGCGCACCCGTCAGCTGCGCGTCGGGAACCCCCGGGACGAGTCGACCGAGATCGGTCCGATGATCTCCGAGGGCCAGCGCGCGACCTCGCTCGAGTACCTCGACATCGGTCGTGCCGAGGGCGCCGAGGTCGTCTGCGGCGGCGAGGCGAGCGGCCCCGGCTGGTTCCTCACGCCGTCGGTGGTCGCGGACGTCGACAACACGATGCGCATCGCGCGCGAGGAGATCTTCGGCCCGGTGCTCAGCGTCATCCCGTTCGACTCCGAGGACGAGGCCGTCCGCATCGCGAACGACAGCGAGTACGGCCTGTCCGGCACCCTGTGGACCCGCGACCTCGGTCGGGCGATGCGCGTGAGCTCGGCGGTGCGCACCGGCGTCATGTCGGTCAACACGAACCGGAGCGTGCGCTACGAGCTGCCCTTCGGCGGCTTCAAGCGCAGCGGCATCGGCCGCGAGCTCGGCATGGCCTCGCTGGACCACTACACCGAGCAGAAGACGGTCTTCTACAGCGCCGACTGAGCGCCCGCGTTGCGAACCGGGTGGGGAAGCGCCTGCTCTGGCATGTACTTCCGCGCCCGGTTCACCGGCGTGGTCGAAGTGGGTGGGGTCGTGCATGCCCTGGCATGTACTTCCGCACCCGGTTCACCGGCGTGCTCAGCGGCGGACCCAGGCCTCGGGGTCCTCGAGGAGCGTCGACACCGACTCGGGCAGCTCGTCCGCAGCGATGTCGGCCAGGCTCACGTGCTCGAGGACCTGGCGCACGCTCGCTCGGGTCGCGAGCCACACCCGCTCGAGCGACTTGGCCGGTCCGACGTACTCGAGCTGCTCGGGCGCCTCGCCGCGCACGTCCGCCAGCGGTCCCTCGACCGCTCGGATGACGTCGGCGACGCTGATC